>NZ_JBEYSL010000384.1:0-6631 GCF_040642735.1 Micromonospora sp. NPDC047753
CCCTGGGTGCGTCCGCTGGGGTGGTGTCGATGAACGCGGTGTGGGAGGTGCCGGCCCTCAGGGCGATCGCGTGCCGTTCGTCGTCGATGAGCCTGGCATCGTCGATCACGACTGTGGTGGGGCTACCGCCTTTCCCGTAGCGGGTACAGGCGTTCACCACCGCCACTGGTGGCCCGGCCATCAGAGGGCCGTGGGTGTGAACGGCGGTTCGAGCGCTGGGATGCGAGCCATGACCAGACTCCGATGCTTCGGATTCAGAAGCACGGTAGCGATTCCGCTTCCGAAATGCCAGGGCGGGCGTTTCGCGGGTTCAGGTCTTGTCGTCCACGCTCAACGTCGAGGCCCATGCGTCGGACCAGCGAACGAGCGGGCGCAAGGCCTGGTAGGCACCGCGACCGAGGTCGGTGAGCGCATAGGCCGTGTCCGCCTGCTGGGCGACGAGGTGGGCGTCGAGCAGTTCGGTCAGCCGCTGACGCAGGACGCTGGATGACATGTTGTCGCAGCGCTGCTGGAGCGCGCGGAAGCCGACCGGCCCATGCTGCAACTCCCAGATGATGCGCAGGTTCCAGCGACGCCCGAACAGGTCGAGGGCGGCCATGAGGGGTCGTCCGGTACTCGATCCGCGTACCGGCTTGCCCGGTCTGGGTGCCGTCACCGCCTGCGCCGCCCCTCTTGATGCTTCGATATTCGATACAGTACCGTCCGCTGTGTTGATTCGATTTCCGAAGCGATCGGGGCTGCTTCGTGAGGCGATTGCGCACTGCGTTGTGTGACCGGTTGGGCATCGATCTGCCAATCATTCAGGCGCCCGTGGGTTCCGCGGCGGTACCGGAACTGGCGGCGGCGGTGTCCGAGGCAGGTGGTCTTGGCATGCTGGCGTTGACGTGGCAGACCCCCGATCAGGCACGGCGGAGCATCCGGCGTACCCGGGAGCTCACCACCCGGCCGTTCGGGGCAAACCTGGTTCTCGACTTCCCGGTGGACGATCTGCTCACCGTGTGCCTCCAGGAGAAGCTGCGGATCATCTCCACGTTCTGGGGCGACCCGTCGCCGCTGCACGGCCGGATTCAGCGGGCCGGCGCGCTGCACCTGCACACGATCGGTGACATCGCCGAGGCAGTGCAGGCTGTCACGGCCGGGGTGGACGTCGTCGTGGCCCAAGGCTGGGAGGCGGGCGGTCACGTCCGCGGCGGCACGACCACGATGTCCCTCGTGCCGGCGATCGTCGACGCGGTCGGGCCGCTTCCGGTGGTGGCTGCGGGAGGAATCGCGGACGGGCGTGGCGTCGCGGCGGTGCTCGCGCTCGGCGCCCAGGGCGCCATGCTGGGCACCCGCTTCCTGGCCGCTGCCGAAGCCGCCACCCACGAGGTGTACCGGCAGCACCTGATCGCGGCCACCGGAGCGGACACCGTACACACCCTCTGCTTCGACGGCGGATGGCCGAACGCACCGCATCGCGCGCTACGCAACACGACCCTTCAGCGTTGGCAGGCGGCCGGCTCGCCGCCCGCCCCACTGCGGCCCGGCGAGGGTGATGTCGTCGCCATCGACGCGTCCGGCGAGAGCCGACCTCGATACGAGGACCTGATTCCGTTGCCCGGGATGACCGGTGACCTGGCGGCCATGGCCCTGTACGCGGGCCAGTCCGTGAGCCTCGTCCACGACGTCCTGCCCGCTGCCCGCCTGCTCCACGACATCGCCGGTCAGGCCGCCGCCACCGTCGACCTGCTGCAGAGCCAGGCGACGTGATGTCCATTCCATCTGCGGTGTTGTTCGATGTCGACGGCGTGCTGGTCGACTCCTATCCGGCATACCGGCGGATCTGGAGTCGATGGGCGACGCTGCGCCACCTCGACCCGGACCTGGTCTGGTCCCATACCCACGGCCGCCGGCCCGTCGACACCATCGCGGTGGTGGCCCCGCACCTCGACGTTGACGCCGAGTACCGGCTCGTTCGAGAAATCATGGCCGCCGAAGGCGACGCCTTCCCCGTCTACCCCGACGCCGCCGCCGTGTTGAGCCTGCTCGATGGTTACCCGTGGGGTGTGGTCACGTCGGGTCGAACACCGACCGTGAGGCAGCGGCTGCGCGCTGGCGGCCTGCCGGATCCTCCCGTCCTGGTCGACAGCAGCCAGGTCCGGCGCGGCAAGCCGAGCCCCGAGGGCTATCTGCGAGCGGCGCACCTTCTCGACACCCCCGCAGCGAACTGCCTTGTGATCGAGGACGCTCCCGCCGGAGTCGAAGCAGCCCGGCTTGCCGGCATGACTGTCGTCGCCGTCCGCACCACACACCCTCCCGACGAACTGACCGGCGCTCACCACCGTGTCGACACCCTCAAAGACACGATCCCCCTCCTCGCGGACTGGCTGAACGGGCCTCGACCATGAACGAGGCGACCGAACAGATCGATCTGGTGGTCCTCGGGGCAGGCCCGGGCGGCTACGTCAGACCGGCTGTCGCTGGTTCTGGAAGTCGTTGGCCCAGCGACAGAAGGGTCCTCGCGCTGTGCCGAACCGCAGGCAGCCTGCCCGCTACCATCCACGCGTGACACGAGCCCGTCGATGGATGCGGTGGATCTTTCTCGTCAGTGGTGCGGTCTTTCTGGCGACCGGCGGGTACTGGCTCTTCACCACAACCCGGGCTCAGGCCAACGGGCAGGCGGGTTGGACCGGTGGGTTCATCGCGGTAGCTGGGTTGGCGTTCGGGATGGCCCAGGTTGTTCTCGGCGCCTTGGCGCTGCGCCGACAGCAGCCGTCCCGCGGCGTAGCGTCGACCGTGGCAACCCCGGGAACACCAGGGATGATCTCGCTTGCCGTGCCGGAGCCGGCCGCATTCACGCGGGGCCGCGACGAACTGGTCGGCGAACTCACCGGGCTCAATCGCGGGTGGTACCAGCCGGCGGCGCGGGTACGGGTGCTGCATGGCATGGGCGGTGCGGGCAAGAGCACTGTGGCTCAGCTGGTGGCCAGGCGATTCGCCGATCGTAAGGCAAAGGTCTGGTGGGTCTCGGCGGCGAACGCCACCGCCCTGCAGACCGGCATGCGGCAGCTCGTCGCCGATCTCGGCGCCTCCGATCACGACATTCAGCGAGCCTGGTCCGGGCTCACCGGCGCTCCGGATCTGCTCTGGAGGCTGCTGTCCGCCGTTCCCGGACGCTGGCTGCTGGTCATCGACAACGCCGACGACACCCGGTTGCTGGGACTGGACGGTGAACCGGTCATGTCCGCTCGGGGGTGGGTCCGGCCGGTGCCGAACCGTCGGGGCCTCCTACTGATTACAACTCGCGACGGCGACCCCAAGGTGTGGAAAACCCCCTGGTGCCGAATGCACCCGATCCCGATGCTGTCCGCCACCGACGGCGCGGCTGTACTGCTCGAACATGCCGGGAAGCACGCGGGTGGCGTACGGGAGGCCGTCGCACTGTCGCAGCGTCTCGGCGGCCTGCCGCTGGCTCTCGGTCTGGCCGGCCGAGCCCTGGCCGACGCGCAGCAATTGCGGCTGCCCGGCATCGCGACCACCTTCGCGGCCTATCAGGCCGCGATCGATCAGCTCGGCGGGTCCACCATCGGCGAGGCCGTAAGCCGAACCTGGGAAATGTCGCTCGACCTGCTCGACAGCCGTGGCCTGCCTGAAGCCCGGTCGCTGATGTGGCTCCTCGCGACCTTCGCCGACGCGCCGATTCCGACCGGGCTGCTGGGACCACCGTTGAATCCCCGCGATACGCAGGAGTCACTGCGCGCCCTGGCCACACTTGGCCTGATCACAGTCGAGGATGGCGAGCAGGACGCGGCGAGCCTGCGCATCCATCCGCTCATCCGCGCCGCCGCTGATCCGGTGGCTCAGTTGAGCCTGGCGATCACACTGCTGGCCGGATTCGCCGACGGAGACCCGGACGACTCGGGGCAGTGGCCAACGTGGCAGGCCGCTGCCCCGCATGCCTTCCACCTGCTGAACCAGGCAGCCCGCACCACCGACACCGACCTGATCATCCGTGCCGCTCGCATTGCCGAGGACGCCGCCCGTCACCTCAATGCCACGGGGCTGTACGCCGTAGCCCTCGACCACCTGAGCGCCCTGCGGTCGATCCGGGAACGGGAGCAGGGCGCACACCATCCCGACACCCTCACCATCCGGTACCGCCTGGCATACACGACCGGATTCGCCGGCGATCCGGTGGCCGCCCGCGATCAGTTCGCCGCGCTGTTGTCCGCTCAGGAACGGGCGCTGGGCGCCGACCACCCGGACACCCTTGACACCCGCAACCAGCTGGCCCGCTGGACCGGAGAGACCGGCGACATCGTGGCGGCCCGTGATCAGTACGCGGCACTGCTGCCCGTCCAGAGGCGCGTCCTCGGCCCAGAACATCCGGCCACCCTCGCGTCGTGGCAGGGGCTCGCCCAGTGGACTGGCTGGGCCGGCGACGCAGCCGGTGCCCGCGATCAGTTCGCCGCGCTGCTACCGGTCCGGGAACGGGTACTGGGCGACGAACACCCGGACACGCTGGCCACCCGGCATCGGCTGGCCCAGTGGACCGGCTGGTCGGGCGACGCCAGAGCGGCCCGCGACCTGCTCATCGGCGTGGCCGACAGTTTCCGCCGGACACTCGGTGCGGAGCACCCGGATTGCCTGCACGCCCAACATCACCTGGCGCGCTGGATCGGATACGCGGGCGATGCCGCCGCTGCTCGCGATCGATTTGCCGCGCTGCTGCCCATCCGCGAGCACGTCCTGGGCCCGGACCATCCCAACACCCTGGCCACCCGCCATGGCCTTGCCCTCTGGATCGGATACGCGGGCGACGCCGCCGCCGCACGAGATCTGTTCGCCGCACTCGTCCCCGTCCGCGCACGCGTCCAAGGTCCGGAACATCCGGACACGCTGGGCAGCCAGCACGAACTTGCCTCTTGGACGGGGAGAGCGGGCGACCCCGAAGGCTCCCGGGCCCAATTCGCCGCGCTGCTGCCGGTTTGCGAACGGGTGCTGGGCACCGACCATCCCGACACCACCGACACCCGTCGCAAACTGATCGAGCTTCTGGACGTCACCACCAGGCCCACCCCGAACGGTGGTCGCGGGGGCGACGTCTCACTGACTGACTGAGTGACAACCGTCGCGACCGTGGTGGACGTCCGTGGACGTCAGACGATGTGGGGCGGGCTGAACATGCTCTGCCTGCTACGCGGACAGCAGAGTCGTCGTGCTACCGGCTATTGCGACAAGCAGGATCGGCGGCGGACGGGAGCCGGCGGCACTTGACCTCAATAGGAGCATCGGGATGGCCGGCGGCGAGTCGCATCACCGGCAGGCGCTTGGGGTACGTGCTGTCGATGCGCCTACATCCGGGTGAGGTCGAAGCCGTTGGCTGGCAGGTCGTGACCGTGTTCGACGCCGTTCGGCAGTTGCGCGACGCATCACCAGACGTCAGCGGGCGTCCGCGGGTGATCGCCATCGACGGCCGGGGTGGTGCAGGCAAGACGACCCTGGCTGGGAGGCTGCGTCAGGTGGAACCCAACTCGGCCATCGTGCACACCGACGACGTGGCCTGGAACCACGCCTATTTCGACTGGGGTGCGGTACTCACCGAGAACATCCTGCGACCCCTGCACCGGGCGGAACCGGTCGCCTTCCGTCCCGACGCCTGGATCAGTCACGGTCGCGCTGGATCGATCACCGTCCCCGCCGACGTCGACTTCGTCTGGGTCGAGGGCACCGGCATCATCCGGGAGGAAGTGGCCCCGTGGCTGGACGCCTCGATATACCTACAGGGCGACCTTGATGAACAGGAGCGCTTGTTGGTCGATCGCGACGGCGACTCTTCCGAACAGCGAGAACACGTGGCGAATTGGCTGCGGGAGGAACTGCCCTTCATGCTGCGAGAACAGCCGTGGTTCCGAACCACCCTGATCGTCGCGGGCCCTTCGCCGGTGGATCACGACCCGGACACCGAACTGGTCGTAGCCCGACCGCCGAGCCTCTAGAATCTGAGCGCTGCAGCAGTGCCGGGTCGCAGATCAGGTGAGCCATTGGGCTGGCCGGCGGCGGTGTGTCGAGGGCGACTGCGTTGGCTGGCGTCATCGGGCAAGATCGGCGCATGGTCAGCATCAGCCAGGAGTCCAGTGACGAGACCGCGCAGCGGTTGCGGCGGGTCATCGCGGCCGCCGAGCTGGTCATGTTCGATGGTGAGTGGTCGTTCTTCGAGGCGCCGCTCACTCAGCCACCGGCCTTGACGGCTGACCTGCTGGCCGTGGTGCGCGACGAGGACCGGTGGTCCTGGCTGGCACCGGGTGCCGGGACCGATGGTGAGCGCTTCGCGGTGTTCTCGGTTCACTTCCCGCCCGACGTGGACAACAGCGGGTTCGTCGGATGGCTGGCCACCGAGTTCAAACGCCGGCTGGGCACCGGCGTGTTCGTCATCTGTGGTCACAACAGCGAGCGCGGTGGCATCTACGACTACTGGGGCTGCCCGGCGCAGGTTCGCGCCGAGGCCGTACAGGTCCTTGCTGAGCTGCGCGCTGGACGGTAGCCGTCTGCACCAGGTGTCTGATGTCTCGAACAGCGGAGAGGTTGCTGGCACCGGTGTGCGACAGCAACCGGCGTACGGTCAGCTCGCCGTGCGCCGGGAGGTCCAGGT
>NZ_JBEYSL010000385.1:0-6610 GCF_040642735.1 Micromonospora sp. NPDC047753
CTGACGTATCACCCCGTTGTACCTTGATGCGGCGTCGACGTCCTGGCGGGGCGGGGCGAGATCCCTGTCGCTGGTGACGGTGGCCTTGTCGGGGCGCGATACCACGGCCGGCCGTCGTGTCGGTCGGGTCGTCGTGTCAGTCGGTCGCCTTGGCGGCGGCCTCGATCTGGTTGGTGACCGCGCCCGCGTCGGTGACCATGGACAGGTGAGGCGCGTTGATCTCGATCGTGTGCGCCTTGGCCCTCCTGGACATGGCGACCTGCTGAGCGGCGGGGATGACGGCGTCCTGCTTGCCTACCACCGACCACGAGGGGATGGTGAGCCAGGCCGGCTCCTTGGACTCCTCGACCAGCGCGTTGAAGGCCAGCGGACGCTGCCGGGAGGCAAGCACCGCCACGTCCTTGGCGGAAATGCTCTTGTCGGCGAACGCCTTGCCGAAGATCGACGGCTTCACGTAGAGGTTGACGTTGTGCGGGTCGTCACCGGGGATCGCGACCTGGTCGAAGACGGTGGACGCTTCGGCGGCGAAGATCGAGCCCGGCACGGCCGAGGTCAGCGACAGCACGGTGTCGTGCTGGTCCGGGATGTACGCGTCGACGTAGACCAGGGCCTTGACCTGCTCGTCGCCCCGGGCGGCGTTCGTGATGACCATGCCGCCGTACGAGTGCCCGACGAGGACGATCGGTCCGGTGATGGTGTCCAGGTACGCGCGCAGGTTGGCGGCGTCGTTCTCCACGCCGGACAGCAGATTCGGCGGCGTGACCACCCGGTAGCCGTCGTGCTGGAGCTTGGCCGCCACCTTGTCCCAGCTCGACCCGTCCGCCCACGCCCCGTGCACGAGCACGACTGTCGGCTTGGCTGTTGCGGGCCGCGTGTGGAGGGTGTGACTCGTCGAGGCCTGGGCGGTGCCGAAACCGGCACCACCCAGTGTGAGCGCACCGATGACCACGCCCACGGAGATGAGGCGCCGCCGGGAAAACAATTTCACAGTGTTTCCTTTCACTGACTTACTTCACTTCGCACAGAAGTCGAGCAGGGCGGCGTTGACCTGATCGCTGTGGGTCCAGGCAATGGCGTGCGGCCCGCCCTCGATGACGAGCAGGCGCGAATCCGCGATGAAGGCGGACAGCCGCTGGCCGGTGACCCCGATGGGTAGGACCCGGTCCTGGTCGCCCTGAATCACGAGTACCGGCACGTCAATCTTGGGCAGGTCGGCGCGGAAGTCGGTGAGCCACGTCGGGATGCAGGCCACGACGGCGACGGGAGATCCGGCCACTGCCACGTTCACACTCGCCTGGAACGCCTCGTCGCTGACCAGCGAACCGCCGTAGACGTCAAAGTTGTAGAAGTTCTCCAGGAACTGCTTGAGCCACCCGTTCCGGTCCGCCCGCGCGGCCTGGATGAACCCGTCGAACAACGACTGCGGTGCGCCTTCGGGGTTGTCGTCCGTCCGCAGGAGAAACGGCGGGATCGGCGACATCAGCACTACCTTCGCGACCCGCTCGGTGCCGTGACGACCCAGGTACCGGGCAACGTCGCCGGTTCCCATCGAGTGACCCACGAGGATCGCATCGCGTACGTCCAGTTTCGTGAGCAGCGCGTTCACGTCGTCGGCGAACGTGTCGACGTTGTATCCACCGTCGGGCTGGCTGGAATTGCCCCAACCCCGCCGGTCGTACGTGATGACCCGGTAACCGGCCGCGAGCAGTGCCGAGACCTGCTTTTCCCAGGCCTGCCCACTCAGCGGATAACCGTGGCTGAGTACCACCGGCCTACCAGCACCGTGATCCTCGTAATAGATCTCGATCGGATCGGCTCCCTCTGAGCCAACTGTGACATGGGGCATGCGCACTCCTTGGGCTTGCGTTCCGCGTTGGAACCATGCCGAAGGTACGGAGATGGCACCGTTTCGCGAATCACCCGAACCACGTAGTCCCGTTGTCGGCGAACGACTCGACGGACAACGAGAAGTGGGCGATGCGGGGGAGCCGGGGCAGACCGCAGGCTGGGCCGAAAAGCGAAGCCGCTGCCCTTCCATCCCTAGGATGTCAATCGTGACGACGCCCGACCGCAGGCCCCCGGACGCGCCGCGGTCCCACTGCGAGTTCAAGGTCTTCGGCGGTCTCGGCTGCCGGCGGGACGGCTCGGACGTCGATCTTGGCCCGGTGCGCCAGCGGATCATCCTGGCCAAGCTCCTTGCCGCGGGCGGTGACGCGGTCAGCCTCGACGCCATCATCGACGGCGTATGGGAGGACCAACCGCCGCCCAGCGCCGCCAACCAGGTCCACCGGCACGTCGGGCACATCCGGCGGATCTTCGAACCGGACCTGGACGTCCGCGAAACCGGTCGCTACCTCCTACCGGCCGGTACGGGCTACCGGCTGGTCCTCGCGACCGAGGACTCCGATCTGGCCATGTATCGCGAGTTGGTTCGGCGGGCCCGCGAGGCACTCGCCGGCGGCGACGTCATGGCCGGCGTCCGGGCGTACCTGACCGCTCTGGAGCTTGGCCGCAGCCCTGCGTTCACCGACCTTCCGGCCAGTGCGTCGAGTTCACCGGAGTTCGTCGCCATCGAACGGGAGCGCGTCGCGGTGGCGCTCGCCGCCGGCGAGGCGGCGATCGCCAACGGCATGGCCGACACCGTGTTGACCCCACTGTTGAGCGTGGCCGCCGCGGTGCCCCTGGACGAGGCGCTACAGGCGTGCCTGATGCGCGCGTACCTGGCCACCGGTCACCGGGCGGAAGGGGTGCGGGTCTTCGAGCGGACCCGTCAACGTCTCGCCGAGGAGTTGGGGGTCGACCCGGGGCCGGAGCTGCGTGAGGCGTACCGGGAACTGCTCGCCAGCGGCTGGACCCTCCAGGAGGAACTGCGCCCGCCCGAGGCTCTCCGGCCCGCGCAGCTGCCGCCGCAGGTCGCGGGCTTCGTCCGCCGGAACGACGTGGCCGCCGTGCTCGACGACCAACTGTCCGACGCGTTCGGCGACGCGGCCATCGTGATCACCGTGCTCGGCGGCATGGGCGGCATCGGCAAGACCGCGCTCGCCGTGCACTGGGCCCACCAGATCGCCAGCGAGTTCCCCGATGGCCAGTTGTTCCTGAACCTGAGGGGTCTCGATCCGGACGGACGCGTCATGTCACCGGAGGAGGCACTCGCCACGTTGCTCGCGTCCCTGGGCGAGCCGGCGGTCTCGTCACCGCAGGAGACCGTCGACGCGCAGGCAGCCCGTTACCGCAGCCGCCTCTTCGGTCGTCGACTCCTGATCCTCCTGGACAACGCGCGCGACTCCGCTCAGGTCCGCCCCCTGCTGCCGGCCACCCGGGGTTGTCTGGTCATCGTGACGAGCCGCAACCGGATGACGAGCCTGGTAACCCGGGAGGGCGCGCGTTACCTGCACGTTGATCGGCTGACCGGGGCCGAGTCCCGTCAGCTTCTGATCAACCGCCTCGGGGCCCGTCGCGTCACAGCGAACCCGGAGGCCCTGGAGAGGGTCATCGCGCTCTGCGCCGGGCTGCCGCTCGCACTGGCGATCGTCGCGGCCCGCGTGGCCCTCAATCTGGCCCTGCCATTGAGCGCGGCCGTCGACGACGTCTCCGCGCCGTCCGCCAGGCTCGACGCGTTGTCCAGCGTGGACTCCACCGACGATGTCCGATCGGTGTTCTCGTGGTCGTACCAGGCCCTCGACCCCGCGACGGCGCAGGCCTTCCGTGCCCTCGCCGTCCACCCGGGGCCAGGGATCCCGCTGGAGTCGGCGGCCAGTGTCGCCGGAGTCGGTCGCGCGCAGGCGCGCGCACTGCTCATGGAACTGGTGACCGCGAATCTGCTCGACGAGTCGCAGGCCGGGCGGTATGTGCTGCACGACCTGTTGCGGGCCTACGCGGGTGAACTCCTCGACGAGGATCAGGAACGACCCGAGTACGAGCGGCGCCTCATCACGCATTACCTGCACTCGGCCCGCGCCGCGTACGCGACACACCACCGGCAGCCGGTCGGCGACGTCAGCGAACCGCCGTCCGAGGTGACACCTGAGTCGTTCGACAGCGTGCCACAGGCAGCCGCCTGGTACGCGCGGGAGCGCGCCGCGCTGTGGGCGACCATCGACCTGGCCCTCGCGCACGGCCTGGGGCGTGACGCGGCGGCCATGGTCCTCGCCGCCTCGGCGCCGGGCAGCAACTCCATACCCCCGGGCCGGACACAGACCGTACTCGCGATCCTCGATCTGGTCAGCGTGCTCGGTGAGCCGCTGGTGGAGGCCGAACTCCTTCGTACCGTCGGTGAGGTCTTCGCCCCGCTGCCGCAGGCCGACGAACACCTGCGTCGAGCCCTGTCCATCTTCGAAGGCGCCGGAGAGCTTGCCGGGCAGGCCGACGTCCTGCGAAACCTCGCCGTGCTGTCGTTGTCGCGTGGCGACCACGACGCCGCGAACGGGTACGGCGAACGCTCGGTCGGTCTTGCCCGGCAGACGGGGCACCAGGAACTGCTCGCCGTCTCGCTGCTGACACTCACGAGAGCGCTCCTGGGGTCCGACCGGTTCGAGACCGGCACACGGCTCGCTGAGGAAGGGCTGGCCATTGCCGTCGCGCAGCACCTCGATCACCTGAAGATCTACTACGCGCAGCTCATCGCCGAGTCCTCCTGGAAACTCGGCCGCCTCGAACAAGCGGTGAAGGTGTCGGAGTGGGGATTGACGGAAGGCATCTGTGAGTCGGACGGGCCCCGGTGTGCCGTCGCGGCGATCCTCGCGCGGGCCGCGTTCGATCTGGGCGACCTGGTGCGCGCGGAACGCGGGTGCCAGCAGTTCGAGAACCTGATCGCCGACAACGGCTTCCGGGAACTCATCGAGTTCGCCGGCATGGAGCAGGCCGAGACATACCGGACAATGGTCGCGTATGTCCGGGCCCGCCTGAGCTTGATGAGGGGCGCGTCCTGAGCGGATAGGGCGAGCACTCAGTCTGCACTCGTCGTGCACCGCGGTGCGATCGGATCGTCGTCGAGACCCCGAACCCTCGCCCGAGGAGCACCATGCACCGCGTCGTAACCGAGCCTGCCCGAGCCCTTCCCGATGCGGTACTGACCCCGCGGCAGGAACAGATCGCCCTACTGGTGGCGGCCGGCTCCACAAACGTCGAGGTCGCGGCGAACCTGGTCATCAGCACCCACACCGTCAAACATCACCTGCGCGGAGTGTTCCACCGGCTCGGCGTCGCATCACGCCGCGAACTGCGCAGCAGGCTGGCCGGTGACGATACGACAAACCACTTCACCCAGAGCCGCTGCCTGACCAGCCAGGAGCGGGACATCGCACGGAGGGTATCGGGCGGTGCCTCCAACCGCGAGGTGGCGGCACAGATGTTCATCAGCCCGAGCACCGTGGACTATCACCTACGCAAGATCTTCCGCAAGCTCGGCATCGCCTCGCGCCGCGAACTGGCGAGACGGGGCGCACATGTCGCGCTCCGATCGGATGGCGCACCGCCGGCCGTGGTGAGGCCGCTGCGGTTCGAGGCGTAACGAGGTGTTCGTCTGGCCGACGACTCGGCTTGACGTCCCAGACAAAACCATATACATCAATATCCCTATGATGGGACATCACCCACACCACTGCCATCTTGACCACGGATCCGACGACGACGCGCCGTACGGCCAGGTTGATCTCCCCGCAGGCTTCGGCCGACGGGCGCTTCTGGCCGGTGCTGGCGGCACGCTGATGCTGGCCGCGCTGCCGACCGCCGCCAGAGCGGCCAATACGACGATGGCCGGCGCTCCGACCGCGGCGGCCGGCGCCAGCCGGTCATCCCGAATCACCCAGGGCACGACGTTGGTCCACACGGACATGCACAACCACACTGTCATGTCCGACGGTGACGGCAGCGCCGAAGCCGCATTCGCGTCGATGCGCGAGGCCGGTCTGGACGTCGCGGCCCTGACCGATCACGCCACTCTCTTCGCCATCGACGGGCTCAGCTCGTCCGAGTGGCGGACCACCGGCGACCTGGCCAACGCCGCCAACGACCCGGGTCAGTTCACCGCTGTCCGCGGGTTCGAGTGGTCGCACCCGTTGCAGGGGCACATCAACGTCTGGAACACCTCCGACTTCGCCGACCTGTTGCGGGCCAGCAGCCCCGGCAGCCTGTACAACTGGCTCACCGGCCGACCCGGGGGTCTGGCGAGCTTCAACCACCCCGGTCGGGAGGCGGGCCGGTTCAACAACTTCTCCTTCAACGCCTCGGCCCGCGATCAACTCGTGGGGCTGGAGATGTTCAACCGGACCGACGACTTTCTCTTCGAGGGCTGGTCGTCGGGTGCGACGTCGCCGCTGGTGGCCTGCCTGAACGCCGGTTGGCGGCCGGCTCTGACCGGCGTCACCGACGAGCACGGCACCAGTTGGGGCTTCCACGAGGGTAAGGGCCGCAGCGGACTGTGGGTCGCCGAGAACACCCGCGCCGCGGTGTTCGAGGCGATGGCCGCCCGCCGTTCCTTCGCCACACGCGTCTCGGGTCTACGGGTGGACGCCACCGCCGCCGGCTACGAGGTCACCTTCATTCGCAACCTGACCGACATCGACGACAAGATCCTGGTCAAGGCCGGCGAGCAGGGTCGTCCGTTCTGGTC
>NZ_JBEYSL010000386.1:0-6583 GCF_040642735.1 Micromonospora sp. NPDC047753
GGAGCGCCACGCCTCGGCGAGGGGGACGACGTGGTCGATGTCGACATCGGAGGCCGCCAGCCGGGCCCGCGACGCCGCCCGTCGGCGGGCCCGCACCGCGCGGCGCAAGGTCGGCCCGGTCGCCCGGCGCGGTGCCCGGCTGACCCGGGACGGGCTGCTGCGTGAGTACTACCGGGCCGAGTTGCGGCGGCCGGTCGACCCGACGCTCGCGGTGTACGCGGCGTACTGGTACCGGGGCTACTCCTGCAACCCGGCGGCCATCTACGAGGTCGCCCGCCGGTTGGCGCCGGGGGTGCGCGGGGTGTGGGTGGTGCGCCGGGACCGGGTGGAGGCCGTGCCGGCCGGGGTGGAGTACGTGGTGGCCGGCACGCCGGCGTACTACCGGGTGCTCGCTCGCGCCCGGTGGCTGGTCAACAACGTCAACTTTCCGGACTTCGTCCGCAAGCGACCGGAACAGGTGCACGTGCAGACCCACCACGGCACGCCGGTCAAGGTGATGGGGCTTGATCAGCAGCGCCACCCGATCGGCGCGGGCCGGATGGACTTCGCCGGGCTGCTGCGCCGGGTGGACCGCTGGGACTACAGCGTCAGCGCCAACAGCTTCTCCACCCAGATGTGGGACCGGGCGTACCCGGCCACGTACACCACGCTCGAGGTGGGGTACCCGCGCAACGACCGCCTGGTCACCGCGGGCCCGGACGAGGTGCGCCGACTCCGCGCGGAGTTCGGCCTCGACCCCGACGAGCAGGTCGTCCTGTACGCCCCGACGCACCGCGAGCACCTGCCCGGCTACCGGCCACCGTTCGACCCGGACCGGTTCGTCCAGGCGCTGGGTGACTCGGGCCGGTTGCTGATGCGCAGTCACTACTTCCACGACCGTGATCGACGCCCCGGCCAGCCGAGGGACTGGGAGCGGGTTCGGGACGTCAGCGGCCATCAACGGGTGGAGGATCTGTACCTGGTGGCGGATGTGCTGGTCACCGACTACTCGTCGGCCATGTTCGACTATGCGGTGTTGGACCGGCCGATCGTGCTCTACACCCCGGACTGGGAGGCGTACCGGCTGGCCCGGGGGGTCTACTTCGACGTCACCGCCGAACCGCCGGGCGCGGTGGCCTCCACTTTCGCCGATCTGCTCGATGTGTTCCGTACCGACGGGGTGCGCTCGGACGCGGCGACCAAGGCCCGCGAGCATTTCCGGGCCCGGTTCTGCACGTTGGACGACGGGCGGGCGGCGGAGCGCGTGGTGCGGCGGGTGTTCCTCGGGGAGCCGGACGAGCGGTCCACGCGCTGCTGATCGCGGTTTCTGTCGTGTAATAGCAGTGTCATCGATCGAACATGAGACGTTTACCCGATGTCACAAACCCATGATCCTGGTCACAGTCTTGGGGGGTTCGGCCTACGCGCGCTGGGGGGGGAAGACGGTGAGCACCGTCACGCTCAAGGATGTGACCAAGGTTTTCCGAGATGGCACGCTGGCCGTCGACAGCATCAACCTCGATGTGACCGACGGCGAATTCCTGGTGCTGCTCGGGCCTTCCGGGTGCGGTAAGTCGACAGTGCTGCGAATGATCGCCGGGCTGGAGGAGCCGACCACCGGTGCGGTGATGCTCGACGGGGAGTTGGCGAACGACCTCCCCCCTCGCGACCGTCGGATCGCCATGGTCTTTCAGGACTTCGCCCTCTACCCGCACATGACCGTCGGCGACAACATCGCCTTTCCGCTGCGACTGGCCGGGGTCGAGCCAGAGCCGCGGGGCGAGCGGGTCAGCGACGTGGCGAGCGCGCTGGGCATTGGTGACGTGCTGGCCCGCAAGCCCGGCCAACTCTCCGGCGGGCAGCGGCAGCGGGTGGCGATGGGCCGCGCGATCGTCCGCCGGCCCGGCCTGTTCCTGATGGACGAGCCGCTGTCCAACCTGGACAGCGGCCTGCGCGCCGAGTTGCGCGCGGAGATCTCCGGCCTGACCCGCGAGCTGGGCGTCACCACTGTCTACGTCACGCACGACCAGGCCGAGGCGCTCACCATGGCCGACCGGGTGGCGATCATGCGCCGCGGCGTGCTCCAGGACGTGGGCACACCGACCCAGGTGTACGGCCGGCCGGCGACGCTCTACGTCGCGGCGTTCCTGGGCAGCCCACGGATGAACCTGCTGGAGGCGTCGGTCTACGTCCATCTCGACCGGTACGTCACGCTCAACCTCGGTGACCAGTCGCTCTACCTGCCCTGGAACGACATCCGCAGTCGGGCGGTGGCGCACTACCACGGTGAGCGGATCGTGGTCGGCATGCGGGCCGAGGCGCTCACCCCGGTCGCACCCGACAGCCCCGGCGACGTGCTGCGCGGGCGGATCCGCTACCTGGAGCACCACGGGCACGAGTCCCTGGCGTTCCTCGACATCGGAGCGACCGCGATCGTGGTCGACGAGATGGGTGCCCCGCTCGACCCGCCGCCGGTCGGCCAACGCGGCCTACGCCGCTTCGGCTCGGTGATGCAGCGGCTCACCGGCAAGCCGGTGGACGCGCAGGAGGCTCCGGCCAGTGGCGTCCAGACCAGCGTGCTCCCCGATCCGGGCCGGCACCACCGCCGCCCGGCGGAGCTGGCGGTGCGGCTGGCGCCGTACCCGGCGGTCAGCGCCGGTCACCCGCTCGCCGTCTCGGTACGGATGGACGCGCTGCACTTCTTCGACGAGCGTGGCGACCGGATCGACGTGGGTTGGCGCTGACGACGTCTGACCGTGCCCTGGCGGCGAAATCGCTGGTTGCCGGCCTGGTTACCGGTTAGTAACGTCAGGCCATGACTATCGACTCCCGCCAGGTGGCAGCCGGCATGCTGGAAGCGGTGCCGTTCGCTCGCACGCTCGGTATCGAGTTCGTCGAGGTGGCACCCGAGGCGGAGGGCGGCGTGCGGGCAGTCGTCCGGCTGCCCGACTCGGCGGCCACCCACAACCACATCGGCGGACCGCACGCCGGCGCCATGTTCACCCTCGGCGAGACGGCCTCCGGCGCGGTCGTGCTGGCAGCCTTCGGTCAACTGCTCGACCGGGCCGTGCCACTGGCCGTCCGGGCCGAGATCGCCTACCGGAAACTCGCCATGGGTCCGGTGCTGGCCACCGCGCGACTCGGCCGGCCGGCGGCCGAGGTGACCGAGGAGTTGGCGGCCGGTCGACGACCGGAATTCCCCGTCGCGGTCCAGATCACCACCGAGGACGGCAAACCGACCTCGGAGATGACAGTGATCTGGACGTTGCGACCGAACTGAAACGCCTCAGGGCGGCCGAAACGGGTTTGCGCGCCCAGCAGGGTGGATAGATTCGTACCGTGCTGGGCCTACCTGCTCACGTGACCGCCTGTCTCTTCGACCTGGACGGTGTGCTGACGCAGACCGCCCGCGTACACAACGCCGCCTGGGCGCAGACGTTCGACGAGTTCCTCCGCCAGCGCGCCACGACCTCCGGCGAACCGTTCCAACCGTTCGACCCGGGCCCGGACTACAACCGCTACGTCGACGGCCGCCCCCGGGCCGACGGCGTGCGGTCGTTCCTCGCCTCCCGAGGGATCGTGCTGCCCGAGGGCAGCCCGGACGACCCGCCGGAGGCGGAGACCGTCAACGGCCTGGGCAACCGCAAGAACGTCCTGCTGCTGCACCGTCTGCGTACCGCAGGCGTCGAGGTCTACCCGGGCTCGGTGCGGTATCTGAAGGCGGCGACCGCTGCCGGGCTCCGCCGAGCCGTGGTCACCGCCAGCGCGAACGGGGGCGAGGTGGTCGCCGCCGCCGGGCTGGAGCCGCTGCTGGAGGCCCGGGTGGACGGGATCGTCGCCCGCACGCAGGGGCTGCGCGGCAAACCACACCCCGACTCGTTCCTCGCCGGAGCCAGGCTGCTCGGCGTCGACCCGCCGCAGGCCGCCGTCTTCGAGGACGCGCTCTCCGGGGTGGCCGCCGGCCGCGCCGGTGGCTTCGGCTACGTGGTCGGCGTCGACCGGGTCGGGCAGGCCGACGAGCTGCTGGCCCACGGGGCCGACATCGTGGTGACCGACCTCGCCGACCTGCTCGACAGCGCGAACCCGCCGGCGCCGAACCGCACCGCCACCGACCCGCTCGCCGCCGAACGAGGCTCCGGATGATCCGGGAGCGCGCCTACCCGGTCGAGCCGTGGCACGTCCGGGAGACCCGGCTGGACATGGACGTGCTGGCCCAGTCGGAGTCGGTCTTCGCGCTCTCCAACGGGCACGTCGGCCTGCGGGGCAACCTCGACGAGGGCGAACCGCACGGCCTGCCCGGCACCTACCTCAACTCGTTCTACGAGCTGCGTCCACTGCCGTACGCGGAGGCGGGCTACGGCTTCCCCGAGTCCGGGCAGACCATCGTCAACGTCACCAACGGCAAACTGATCCGGCTGCTGGTCGACGACGAACCGCTCGACGTGCGTTACGGCGAGCTGATCGCCCACGAGCGGATCCTCGACCTGCGGGCCGGCACGCTGCACCGGGAGCTGCACTGGCGCTCGCCCGCCGGCCGGGAGGTCAAGGTCCGCAGCACCCGTCTCGTCTCCTTCACCCAGCGGTCCGTGGCCGCCATCAGCTACGAGGTGGAGGCCGTCGACGGCCCGCTGCGGCTGATCGTGCAGTCCGAGTTGGTGGCGAACGAATCGCTGCCCGCGCAGAGCAAGGACCCCCGGGTCGCGGCGGTGCTGGAGTCGCCGCTCCAGGCCGAGGAGGAGCTGACCACCCCAGACGGCGGCCAGCTGATCCACCGCACGAAGGTCTCCGGTCTGCGGGTCGCCGCCGCCATGGAGCACGAGGTGCACGGCCCGGACCACACCACCATCGAGTCCGAGGGTTACCAGGACTGGGTCCGGACCACCATCGCCTGCGTGCTCCAGCCCGGCGAGAAGCTGCGGGTGATCAAGTATCTGACGTACAGCTGGTCGAGTCGCCGCTCCCTGCCGGCGTTGCGCGACCAGGTCGGCGCGGCACTGGCCGGTGCCCGACTCGACGGATGGGACGGGCTGCACCGGGAGCAGCGCAACTACCTCGACGCGTTCTGGGACGCCTCCGACGTGCTGGTCGAGGGCGACCCGGAGGTGCAGCAGGCGGTCCGCTTCGGGCTCTTCCACGTGTTGCAGGCCGGCGCGCGGGCCGAGCAGCGGCCGATCTCGGCGAAGGGGCTGACCGGCCCCGGTTACGACGGACACGCCTTCTGGGACACCGAGATGTTCGTCCTTCCGGTGCTCACGTACACCCAGCCGAGCGCGGTGCGCAGCGCGTTGCAGTGGCGACACAGCACGCTGGATTCGGCGCGGGAGCGCGCGGAGACGCTCAACCTCAAGGGTGCCGCCTTCCCCTGGCGCACCATCGCCGGCCCGGAATCATCCGGGTACTGGCCGGCCGGAACGGCAGCCTTCCACATCGCCGCCGACATCGCCGACGCCGTGCGCCGCTACGTGATGGTCACCGGGGACACCCAGCTGGAACGGGAGATCGGGCTGGAGCTGCTGGTGGAGACCGCCCGGCTGTGGCGCTCGATCGGCCACCACGACCGGCACGGGCAGTTCCACATCGATGGTGTCACCGGCCCGGACGAGTACACCGCAGTGAAGAACGACAACGTCTACACCAACCTGATGGCGCAGCGGAACCTGCTCGCCGCCGCCGACGTGGTCATGCGCCACCGGGACGAGGCGTTCCACCTCGGGGTCACCGACGAGGAGGCCGCGAGCTGGCGCGACGCCGCCACCTCCATGCACGTCCCGTACGACGATGAGCTCGAGGTCCACCAGCAGGTGGAGGGCTTCACCCGACTTCAGGAATGGGACTTCACGCACACACCGGCGGAGAAGTACCCGTTGCTGCTGCACTACCCGTACTTCGAGCTGTACCGCAAGCAGGTGGTGAAGCAGGCCGACCTGGTCCTCGCCATGCACTGGCGGGGAGACGCCTTCACACCCGAGGAGAAGGTGCGCAACTTCCTTTACTACGAGCGCCGCACCGTACGCGACTCGTCGTTGTCGGCGTGCACCCAGTCGGTGCTCGCCGCCGAGGTGGGCCACCCCGAACTCGCGCACACCTACCTGCGTGAGGCCGCGTTGATGGACCTGCACGACCTCAACGAGAACACCCGCGACGGCGTCCACATGGCGTCGTTGGCCGGCGCGTGGCTCGCCCTGGTCAGCGGGTTCGGCGGTCTACGCGACCACGACGGCGAGCTGTCCTTCGCCCCCCGGCTCTCCAGCCGACTCAGCCGGCTGGAGTTCTCGCTCCAGTGGCGGGGGCTGTCGCTGCGGGTGGATGTCCGGCCGCACCAGACGACGTACTCGCTGCGACACGGCGGCCCGGACGACGTGGTGGAGCTGCGCCACCACGACCAGGTGCTGCGGGTGACCTGCGACGAGCCGGTGACGGTACCGGTGCCGCCGGCCGAGCCGTCCGGCCCGCCACCCGAGCAGCCACCGGGCCGGTCCCCGCTGCTGCGGTTGCCAGAACGCGACCAGTGACGGGCGGGGCGGCCTCCGGTGCGGTCGCCTACGTGGGCCTACGGTTCGCACGGCAGCAACGCGCGGCAGTACGGCGGCGCGCCACAGTGGAC
>NZ_JBEYSL010000387.1:0-6578 GCF_040642735.1 Micromonospora sp. NPDC047753
CGACGAGGGTGCGTACGTGCACTACGTCGAGGGCTGCACCGCGCCGCTCTACTCCTCCGACTCGCTGCACAGCGCGGTCGTGGAGATCATCGTCAAGAAGAACGCGCGTTGCCGCTACACGACCATCCAGAACTGGTCGAACAACGTCTACAACCTGGTCACCAAGCGCGCCGTCTGCCACGAGGGCGCGACCATGGAGTGGGTCGACGGCAACATCGGCTCCAAGGTGACCATGAAGTACCCGGCGGTCTACATGACCGGCGAGCACGCCAAGGGCGAGGTGCTCTCGGTGGCGATGGCCGGCGAGGGTCAGCACCAGGACGCCGGCGCCAAGATGGTGCACGCCGCGCCGCACACCTCCTCGACCATCGTGTCGAAGTCGATCGCCCGTGGCGGCGGCCGCACCTCGTACCGGGGTCTGGTGCAGGTGCTGGAGGGTTCGCACCACAGCCGGAGCACCGTCAAGTGCGACGCACTGCTCGTCGACACGATCTCCCGCTCGGACACCTACCCGTACGTCGACATCCGTGAGGACGACGTGTCGATGGGGCACGAGGCGACCGTCTCCAAGATCAGTGATGACCAGCTCTTCTACCTGATGAGCCGGGGCCTGAGCGAGGACGAGGCGATGGCGATGATCGTGCGCGGCTTCATCGAGCCGATCGCCAAGGAGCTTCCGATGGAGTACGCCCTGGAGCTCAACCGCCTGATCGAGCTTCAGATGGAGGGCGCGGTCGGCTGACGCCGCCTCCGCCCGGCCACGGCCGGACCCGGACCCGGTACGCCGGGTCCGGTCCAGCCCGCTTCGACCCTCCGATTCATGACAGACCAAGGAAGACATGACTACCCAGGCTTCCGCGCCGCCGCCCAGCACCAAGTCGCAGGCGCTGCGCTCGTACGACGTCGCCGACTTCCCGGCCCTCACCGGCCTGGAGGAGGAGTGGCGCTTCACCCCGCTCAAGCGCCTGCGCGGCCTTACCGGTGACGCGCCGGCCGCTACCGGCGCGGTCCGACACGAGTACGGTGACCTGCCCGAGGGCGTCGCCATCACCCGGGTCGGCCGTGACGACGAGCGCGTCGGCAGCGTGCTGATCCCGGTCGACCGGGTCAGCGCGTTGGCTTACGGTGCCGCCGCGGACGCACTGCTGCTGCGGGTGGACCCCGACGTGGTGCTCGGCGAGGCGGTACGGCTGCGGGTGGTCGGCGAGGGCGTCGAGCAGCCGGCGTTCGGTCACACCTTCGTAGAGGTGGGCCGGTTCGCCGAGGCGACAGTGGTGCTGGAGCACGTCGGGTCGGCCACCCTGGCCGACAACGTCGAGGTCGCCGTGGCCGATGGCGCGAAGCTGACGCTGGTCACGGTCGCCGACTGGGCCGACGACGCGGTCCAGGTCCAGCACCTGAAGATCAAGCTGGGTCGGGACGCCAAGGTCATCCACATCCAGGTCTCCCTGGGTGGCGACCTGGTCCGGCAGTTCACCAGCGTGGAATACACCGGGCGCGGGGGCGAGGCCGAGCTGTACGGCGTCTACTTCGCCGACTCCGGCCAGCACCTGGAGCACCGGCAGTTGGTCGACCACAATGTGCCGGACTGCCGCAGCTACGTCGGCTACCGGGGCGCTCTGCAGGGCGAGAGCGCGCACACCGTCTGGGTGGGCGACGTGCTCATCCAGGCCGAGGCGACCGGCACCGACACGTACGAGATCAACCGGAACCTGCTGCTCACCGACGGCGCTCGGGCGGACTCCGTACCCAATCTGGAGATCGAGACCGGCGAGATCGCCGGCGCCGGTCACGCCAGCGCGACCGGCCGCTTCGACGACGAGCAGCTGTTCTACCTGATGGCCCGGGGCATCCCGGAGAGTGAGGCCCGCCGGCTGGTGGTCCGTGGCTTCTTCGCCGAGCTGATCAACAAGATCCCGGTGGAGTCGCTGCGGGAGAGCCTCGGCGACGCGATCGAGGCCCGGCTGACCAAGGCCGGCGCTTGATGATCCGGCTCTGCTCCACCGAGGACGTGCCGAAGGGCACCGCGATCCGCGCGGACGTCGACGGCACCCCGATCGCCCTGGTGCACGGCGAGGACGGCAACTTCTACGCCGCGTACGACGAGTGCTCGCACGCCGCTGTCGCGCTCTCCGAGGGCGAGGTCGACGGCTGCACGCTCGAGTGCTGGTTGCACGGCTCGCGCTTCGACCTGCGCACCGGCGAGCCGACCGGCCTGCCCGCCACCGAACCCGTCCCCGTCTACCCCGTCGAAGTCCGCGACGGCGACATCTACCTCAGCCTGACGCCGAGTAATGGAGTGACCCGATAATGAGCACCCTGGAGATCCGCGACCTGAAGGTGTCGGTCAAGCTGCCCGAGGGTGAGCTCAAGCCGATCCTGGCCGGCGTCGACCTGACCGTGAAGTCGGGCGAGACCCACGCGATCATGGGCCCGAACGGTTCCGGCAAGTCCACCCTGGCGTACTCGATCGCCGGCCACCCCAAGTACGAGATCACCGGCGGTACGGTGACCCTCGACGGCGAGGACGTGCTGGCGATGACTGTCGACGAGCGCGCCCGCGCCGGTCTCTTCCTGGCCATGCAGTACCCGGTCGAGGTGCCCGGCGTCTCGGTGGCGAACTTCCTGCGGACCGCGAAGACCGCCATCGACGGCGAGGCGCCGAAGCTCCGTACCTGGGGTGGCGAGCTGCGCGGCGCTATGGAGCGCCTCCAGATGGACCCGGCGTTCGCCCAGCGCAACGTCAACGAGGGCTTCTCCGGTGGTGAGAAGAAGCGGCACGAGATCGTCCAGCTGGAGCTGCTCAAGCCGAAGATCGCGATCCTCGACGAGACCGACTCCGGTCTCGACGTGGACGCGCTGCGCGTGGTCAGCGAGGGCGTCAACCGGGTCCGCGACACCGGCGACACCGGCGTGCTGCTGATCACCCACTACACGCGGATCCTGCGCTACATCAAGCCGGACTTCGTGCACGTCTTCGTGGCCGGCCGGATCGTCGAGCAGGGCGGCCCGGAGCTGGCCGACAAGCTCGAGGCCGAGGGCTACGAGCGGTACGCCGCCGGGGCCGGCACGGCCAAGGCCTGAGCGAAAGAGGCGCTGCCGAGATGACCAGCATCGCGATCCCCGAGGGGATGCCGCAGTACGACGACGTGCCGCGTTTCGACGTGGCCCGGGTACGCGCCGATTTCCCGATCCTGAACCGGGAGATCAACGGGCACCCGCTGGTCTACCTCGACAGCGCCAACACCTCCCACAAACCGCGCCAGGTGCTCGACGTGCTCGACGAGCACTACGCGCGGCACAACGCCAACGTGTCGCGGTCGGTGCACACCCTGGGCACCGAGGCCACCGAGGCGTACGAGGGGGCGCGGGCGAAGGTCGCCGCGTTCATCAACGCGCCGAGCGTCGACGAGGTGGTGTTCACCAAGAACTCCACCGAGGCGATCAACATCGTGGCGTACGCCTTCTCGAACGCCTCGCTGCGCGCGGACGCCGACCCCCGGTTCCGGCTCGGTCCCGGCGACGAGGTGGTGATCTCCGAGATGGAGCACCACTCGAACATCGTCCCGTGGCAGCTGCTCTGTGAGCGGACCGGCGCGACTCTGCGCTGGTTCCCGGTCACCGACCAGGGCCGGCTGGACGAGTCGGGCCTGGAGGACCTGGTCACCGAACGGACGAAGATCGTCTCGTTGGTGCACGTGTCGAACATCCTGGGCACTGTCAATGCGACCTCCCGGATCACCGCTCGGGTCCGCGAGGTGGGCGCGCTGCTGCTGCTGGACTGCTCGCAGTCGGCGCCGCACCTGCCCCTCGACGTGGTCGACCTGGACGCCGACTACATCGTGTTCACCGGCCACAAGATGTGCGGCCCGACCGGCATCGGTGTGCTCTGGGGCCGGGCCGAGCTGTTGGCGTCCATGCCGCCGGTGATGGGTGGCGGCTCGATGATCGAGACGGTCACCATGGGCCGCTCGACGTTCGCCGCCCCGCCGGCCCGGTTCGAGGCCGGCACCCCGCCGATCGCCGAGGCGGTCGCGTTGGGCGCGGCGGTGGACTACCTGACCGGCGTCGGGATGCGAGCCATCCAGTGGCACGAGAAGGAGCTGACGGCGTACGCGCTGGACGCCTTCGGCTCGGTGCCGGACCTGCGGATCTTCGGCCCGACAGTGCCGGTGGGCCGGGGCGGCACCATCTCGTTCGCGCTCGGTGACGTGCACCCGCACGACGTGGGCCAGGTGCTCGACTCGCTCGGCGTGCAGGTGCGGGTGGGTCACCACTGTGCCAAGCCGGTGTGCAGCCGGTTCGGCGTCCCGGCCATGACCCGGGCCTCGTTCTACCTCTACACCACCACCGAGGAGATCGACGCTCTGGTGGCCGGTCTGGAGCAGGTACGGAAGGTGTTCGACTGATGCAGCTCGACCAGCTCTACCAGGAGATCATCCTGGACCACTACAAGCGCCCGCACGGGCGTGGCCTGCGCGATGCCGACGACCCGGGCGACCAGGTCGCGGAGGCGCACCACGTCAACCCCACCTGCGGTGACGAGGTCACCGTCCGGGTGGCCACCGACGGCACTGTGCTGCACGACATCTCGTACGACGGGATGGGCTGCTCGATCAGCCAGGCGTCGGCGAGTGTGCTGCACGAGTTGCTGCGTGGTCGGGGCGCTGGGGAAGCATTCGAGGTGCACGAGGCGTTCGTGGAGTTGATGTCCGGACGTGGCCAGGTCACGCCGGACGAGGACGTGCTCGGTGACGGGGTTGCTTTCGCGGGTGTGGCCCGTTACCCCGCCCGGGTCAAGTGCGCGCTGCTGCCGTGGATGGCGTTCAAGGACGCCGCGGCACGCGCCGGTGTGGGCGTGAGCCCGGAGGTGAAGGCGTGAGCGAGCGTCAGCGAGCGAATGACACAGTGGTGCCCTGCGGCATCACGCAGCGAAGCGGAGGGACGGCATGAGCGAGCGTCAGCGAGCGAATCAGTGGTTCAGCGCGTTGGTGCCTCATGGCGTCACGGAGCGAAGCGGAGGGACGGCATGAGCGAGAACACCGCTACTGAGGCGACGCCGGAGGCCGGTGACACCAGTGTGGTGCCGCAGACCGACGCCGCGACGACCGACGGCACCTCTGACGCCGCCGCTCCTGCGGGCGGCGTCAGCAAGGCCATGATCGCCGACATCGAGGAGGCGATGAAGGACGTCGTCGACCCGGAGCTCGGCATCAACGTGGTCGACCTTGGCCTCGTGTACGGCGTCCACGTCGACGACGAGAACGTCGCCACCCTGGACATGACGCTCACCTCGGCGGCCTGCCCGCTGACCGACGTCATCGAGGACCAGACCCGGCAGGCGCTGACCACCGGCCCCGGCGGTGGCCTGGTCAACGACATCCGGATCAACTGGGTGTGGCTCCCGCCGTGGGGCCCGGACAAGATCACTGACGAGGGTCGGGACCAGCTTCGCTCCCTCGGCTTCAACGTCTGAACTGATCCCACTTCGTCGAGCGCGGTACCCGTCCGGGTGCCGCGCTCGACGCGTTTCCAGGCCAACCCCGAAATTGGTGGAACGGATCGTTCCGGTCTGCTAGGCTGAACTCATCAAACGGAGCGGAATATTCCGCTCCGGCGACGGGTGGGTCAGCTCGCTGGAAGCCGGCGGAGAGGGCGGAACAATGAGCGGGATGGCGGCGGGGCAGTGGCGGACCGTGCTCGAAGAGGCGCACGCGGCGCTTCGGACGGCAGTCGAGGGAGTTCCGGCCGACGCCTGGGAGCGGCCCACCCCGTGCGAGCGGTGGAACGTCACCCAGGTGCTTCAGCACGCGGTCGGCGACCAGCTCGCCTTCGCGGCGGCGATCGACGGCGGGCCGGGGCCGGCGGAGGACCCGTTCGCACCCTCCGGTCGGGTCGACGGTGACAAGCTCGCCGGCCTGCGCGCCGCCCTCGACGCCTCCGCCCGGGCCTGGAAGGGCGTCGCCGACGACGACCCGGAGGTGCCCACGCCGCTGCCTCAGGGCAAGCTGCCGGCCGAGGTCGGCGCCATAGCGTGCGCACTGGACGCCGCAGTGCACGCCTGGGACATCGCGGTGGCCACCGGCCAGCCGTCCCCGCTCGACGCCGAACTGGCCCGCCCCCTGCTGGTGGTGGCCCGGCAGATCGTCGAGCCGTTGCGGGCCTACGGCGCGTACGCCCCGGCGATCGACTCCGCTCCGGAGGCCGACGAGGTCGCCGCCCTGCTCTCCTACCTCGGTCGCGACCCCCGACTGGCCGCCTGAAGTTCGGCTCCGCTCCCTCGGCCGATCCCAGAACACCCCAAGATCGCCCTCGGTCCTCGATGTAGTGGCCTCGGTGCGTCGCCGAGGCCGCTACATCCTTGTTCGAGTGCGATCTTGGTGGCCTGGGGCGCCAAGGCCGGGGTTCCGATCTCCGAAAAGCGGCGTTCGTCGTCAAGATCTGCGCAGGATCAGGGATGTTGCTGTCTCCGGCGTGTCGGAGGCAGCAACATCGGGGATGTTGCTCGGATCTTGGGCGCGGGGCGCGGGGCGCGGGGCGCGGGGCGCGGGGCTACGGCATGCGCCCGTTCACCACCG
>NZ_JBEYSL010000388.1:0-6569 GCF_040642735.1 Micromonospora sp. NPDC047753
CGGTGCGGCCGGCCTGGAGCGGCTGACCTTCGCGCTGCACGCCACCGTCGACGCGGTCCTGGACGAGGCCGACGCGCCTTCGCTGTGGCTGGACCGGCAGTGGCAACCCGACCTGCCCGCAGCACTGCGGCACGAGCTGGAGGCCCACGCCATCCTCCGGGCCGATCACGCACCCTGGAGGCTGGTGCTGGGCCGATCCACCGCCCCGCCGGCCGTCGACCCGGCCGCACGGCTGGTCCGGCTGTGTGCGCTGGCCGACCTGCTGCTGCTCGACCTGGTCGTCGAGGTCCGCCGGCAGGGCGTGAGCTTTTGCTGGGCCATTCGGTACGAGGTGCCCGGCTCACCGGTGCCGCTCGCTCCGCCCGGCTGGTGCGGGGACCTGCTGGAGGTGTTGGCCTGCACCGACGTGGCCGACGCGCTTAGCGGCCTTGCCGAGCGAGGCCTGGCCGCTCCCGCCCGGCTGCTGCGCCCCGACTCGCCGCGCCCACCCGCCGCTCCGGCCGTGGACGTCGACCAACTCGAACGGCGCGTCCTCGCTGACTGCGTCGACCTGGCCGGCGGCGAGTTGCCCGGCGCGCAGGCCCTGTGGCGCAACGGCCGCTGGTGGCACACGACTCTGCGCACTGGCGAGCCGGTGGAGACCCTCGCGGAGCAGCCCACCGGCCAGGTCGTCCGCCGTGTGCGGGTGCCGGTGAGCCGCGGCTACGAACCACCCGACCCGCCCTGGCTGGGTGAACCCGTCCATTGGCGGCCCTGCCCGGACTGCCGACCCCACAGCCGGCTACGCGCCTGCGACTGCCGGCTCGGCGGTCGCGCGGCCGACCCCGACTGCCCGCACTGCTGCGGCGTCGGCCTGCGCCCATCCGCGCTGCACTGCTTCACCTGCGGGGACAGTCAGCGTCTGCACCAGACGGTGCTGGTCACTGTCACCGACCTGCGGCACCGGGTGATGCACCTGGCCTGGCAGGCCGGTACGCCCGAAGTCGCTCCGCTGGTCGCCACCCAACCGGGCGGCAGGCCCGTCGTCCAGCTTCCCGACCGTTACCGGCTCGGCTCCTGGGCGGCGGTGCTCGGCGCGCGGCCCGACGACCTGGCCGACGCCGACGGCGGGCAGCAGATCGGCAAAGACCTCCGCGACGGCTACGTAACCCTGCCCTGGGCCGGGGCCGACCCGGTCGGGGAGCACGTCCGCAGCGCAGGCCGGGGCACGGCGGCCGGCCGTCTGATCGTGGTGGCGACGCCTCCCGACGCGCCACCGCTGGCCGAGTTGCTGCGGCTCGCCCTCGGCCTTGACCTGGCCCTCGTAGTGGCCATGTGCGACCTGCGGCACAACGCCGCAGACCCATTGCTGGCCGACGGAATGCGCTGGTCAGTCGAGGTGAAGCCGCTCGATGCGCCTGTCCGTCCCGACGACTTCCCCTACCGACCAAGTCTTGCCGCCGCGCTCTCCTGGTGTGTCGAGTGCCTGACCGACGCCGTCGCCGGGGCCGCCCCAACCGACCCGAGGGCGTCCATCCCGGTGCCCTGCTCCGGGACGCGTCATGTCGCCGATCCCGAGCAGGATCTGTTGCGCCTGGCGGCCCGGCACGCCGGGCATGTGGTCACCGTTCGCTTCACCCGCGCCGGCTGCACGCTGCACCGCCACGACGACGACGGAGTACGGCTCCTCGCCGCTGCCCCCGACCTGCGCGATCTACGGTTGACCTGAGGGTCGCCACGCAGCGGTGATCGACACGAGATTGCAGAAATCGGGGTGTCCCGGTCGACGGGACACCCCGATATCGCGGAACTCGTGTTGATCTTGTCGCAGCGGCGGCGCGGCGTTGCCCGGTGGTTACTCCGGGACGCGGCGGTAGGCGCCGTCGCTGGCCGAGGTGGCCATCGAGGCGTACGCGCGCAGCGCCGCCGACACCGGCCGCTGCCGATCGGTCGGGGTGTACGGCTTGTCGCGCTTCTCCTCGGCCACCCGGCGAGCCTCCAACTCCTCGGCGGGCACGTTCAGCTCGATCGACCGGGCCGGGATGTCGATGACGACCTCGTCGCCGTCGCGGACCAGGGCGATCAGCCCGCCGGAGGCCGCCTCGGGGGAGACGTGCCCGATGGAGAGCCCCGAGGTGCCACCGGAGAAACGGCCGTCGGTGAGCAGCGCACAGGAGCGGCCGAGCCCGCGGCCCTTGAGGAACGAGGTGGGGTAGAGCATTTCCTGCATGCCGGGGCCGCCCCTGGGCCCCTCGTACCGGATCACCACGACGTCCCCGGCGACCACCTGCTTGGCGAGGATCGCTGTCACCGCGTCGTCCTGCGACTCGTAGACCTTCGCCGGGCCGCGGAAGGTCAGGCAGTCGTCGGGCACGCCGGCGGTCTTCACCACGCTGCCCTCGGGTGCCAGGTTGCCGTGCAGGATGGCCAGCCCACCGTCGGCGGAGTAGGCGTGCTCGCGGTCCCGGATGCAGCCGCCGGCCGCGTCGGTGTCCAGCGACGACCACCGGTTGGTGGTGGAGAACGGCTCGACGGTACGCACCCCGCCCGGCGCGGCGTGGAACAGCTCGACAGCCGTCGGGGTGGGGGAGCCGCCGCGCACGTCCCAGTCGGTCAGCCACTGCGCCAGCGAGGGGGAGTGCACGGCGTGCACGTTCCGGTTGAGCTGCCCGGCCCGGTCCAGTTCGCCGAGGATCGCCGGGATGCCGCCGGCCCGGTGCACGTCCTCCATGTGGTAGTTCGGCGAGTTCGGTGCGACCTTGGCCAGGCACGGCACCCGGCGGGAGATCGCGTCGATGTCGGTGACGCCGAAGTCCATCTCCGCCTCGCGGGCGGCGGCCAGCAGGTGCAGCACCGTGTTGGTGGAGCCGCCCATCGCCACGTCCAGGGCGACAGCGTTCTCGAAGGCGGCCTTGGAGGCGACAGTACGCGGCAGCACCGAGTCGTCGTCGCCGTCGTACCACCGCTTGGAGATCTCCACGACGGTCCGGCCGGCCTCGACGAACAGTGACCGGCGGGCGGCGTGGGTGGCAAGCGTCGAACCGTTGCCGGGCAGCGCCAACCCGATCGCCTCGGTGAGGCAGTTCATCGAGTTGGCGGTGAACATGCCGGAGCAGGAACCGCAGGTCGGGCAGGCGGAGCGTTCGATCTCACCGAGCTGCTCGTCGGTGACCGCCTCGTTGGAGGAGGCGATCATCGCGTCGATCAGGTCGATCTTGCTGTGCACGACGCCCTCGATCGCCATCGTCTTGCCGGCCTCCATCGGGCCGCCGGAGACGAAGACGGTCGGGATGTTGAGCCGCAGCGCGGCCAGCAGCATCCCGGGGGTGATCTTGTCGCAGTTGGAGATGCAGACCAGGGCGTCCGCGCAGTGCGCGTTGACCATGTATTCGACAGCGTCGGCGATCAGCTCACGGCTGGGCAGCGAGTAGAGCATGCCGCCGTGGCCCATCGCGATGCCGTCGTCGACAGCGATGGTGTTGAACTCCCGGCCCACCCCACCGGCCTCGGCGACGGCGTCGGCGACCAGGCCACCCATGTCCTTGAGGTGTACGTGACCGGGCACGAACTGGGTGAAACTGTTGGCGATGGCGACGATCGGCTTGCCGAAATCGTCGTCGGTCATCCCGGTGGCCCGCCAGAGGGCCCGGGCGCCGGCCATCGTCCGACCGTGTGTGGAAGTCCTCGACCGCAGCTCAGGCATGCATACCAGCATGACACCGTCGACGCACCGGCCCGCCCCCGTATCTGCCGTGTCCCAACAGATGCACACCCAGCCCCCCATGACGTGCGCCCATCCGGCACTCTTGGAGGCGTGCATTTTCCACCGGGCATGGTCGCTGTCGCGGCGCTCAGCGGGCTCGTCGCCGCGGTGGCCGCCGTGCTGCTGACCGTCGTCGCCCGGCGGCGGGCGGTGCCGCGTCGGCCGGCACACGTGCTGCTCGCAGGCGCCGCCGGAGTTGCCCTGCTCAGCCTCCTGGCCGGGGTGGTCGCCACGCTCAGCGCCAACGACCACTGGGCCCACGAGCAGGGGCAGCGCACCGGTTGGGCGACGATGGTGGCGATCGGCGCGGCGGTGAGCGGGCTGGCCTTCGCGGCTGGTCTGCTCCGGCTGCCCGGGGTGGCCGCCACCGCGGCCGGGACGGCCCGGCTCGCCCTGGACGGCCTGGTCATGGCGGCGGCGCTGTGGTTCGTCGGTTGGGTGCTCTTCTCCGAGCCCACCAGGTTGCTCGGTGCGGCCACCCCGATGGCCTGCCCGGCGATCCTGGTGGCCACTGTGAGCGCCGCGCTCAGCGCCGGGCTCGTCGTGATCATCGTCTTCCGGGCCGCCACCCCACGTCGACGGCTCGCCGCGCTCGGCGCCGGCATCAGCGCGGTGACCTGCGGTGGGCTGGGTCTGAGCGCCGGGCTCTGCCAGGCCGGGCCGACAATGGCGCTGACCGGCGCGGTGGTGCTCGCCGCCGGCCTGCTGACCGTGGCGCTCACCGTTTACCGGGCCGACCGGCCGGGGCAGATCGACCTCGACCTGGTCGGTAGCGACGGCGAGTACGCGATCGCCCCGATGCTGGCGATGGCCGCCTCGGCCATGTACCACCTCGCCCAGGACGGCCGGTTCACCGCGGCGGGCATCGTGGCCGGCAGCGTGGAGGGCTTCGCACTGGTGGCACGGCAGTACCTCACCCTTCGCGACGTCCGGGGGTACGCGAGCCGCCTGGCCGAGCGGGAGGCGCACTTCCGTGAGCTGGCGCACACCGATCCGCTGACGTCGTTGGCCAACCGGCGCGGGCTGCTCCGGGCGCTGCACCGCAACGCCGCCGACCACAACCCGTGTGTGCTGCTCGGCCTGGACCTGGACGGCTTCAAGAACGTCAACGACATGCGGGGCCACGACGTGGGCGACGCCGTGCTGGCCGAAGTGGGCCGGCGGCTGCGCGGCAACCTGCGCCCCGGCGACGTGGCCGCCCGGCTGGGTGGCGACGAGTTCGCCGTACTCATGCAGGGCCGGCCGGTCGAGGCGGACCGGGTCGCCGAACGGCTCCTCGGGGTGATCAACCGCCCCTACGACCAGCCGGAGGGGCCGGTCTTCCTGTCGGTGAGCATCGGGGTGGCCGACTGGGCCGACGAGCCCGACGTGGAGCTGCTGCTGCGCCACGCCGACCTGGCGTTGCGCTACGCCAAGCAGCGTGGCAAGAACCGGATCGAGCGGTACGACGCCGCGTACGACCAACTGCTGCGCCGGCGTACGACGGTGGAGCACGAACTGCGCGGCGCGATCGACCGCGACGAGCTGCGGTTGGCGTTCCAGCCGGTGGCGTCGCTGCCGTCGGTGCGGCCGGTCGGCGCAGAGGCGCTGCTCCGCTGGCACCATCCTGAGCTGGGCAACGTGCGTCCGGACGAGTTCATCCCGCTCGCCGAGGAGTGCGGGATGATCGCCCCGCTCGGTGCCTGGGTGCTGCATCAGGCCTGCTACCAGCTCTCCCGGTGGCTCGCGGACGGGCACGACGTCTGGGTGTCGGTCAACGTCTCCCCGCGCGAGCTGCACGCCCCGGAGTACGTGGTCCAGGTCGCCGAGGCGCTGCGCGCCCACCACGTGCCGCCGCAGCGGCTGGTGCTGGAGGTCACCGAGCACGCGGTCGCCACCGACCTGGACGAGCTGATCCGGCGGCTGACCGCGCTGCGCTTGACCGGTGTCCGGATCGCGCTCGACGACTTCGGGGCCGGCTACTCGTCGCTGGGGCAGCTGCGCCGGTTGCCGATCGACATCCTCAAGATCGACCACAGCCTGGTCGCCGAGCACGAGCCGGTCCGCCCGGTCGGCCAGGACGGCCCGGCGTTCGCCCCGATGGTCGACATCGTCATGCGCCTGGGTCACCAGTTGGGGCTGGAGGTGATCGCCGAGGGGGTGACCACCCCGACCGAGTTGGCCGCGGTGGTGGCGGCCGGTTGCCGCTTCGGCCAGGGCGCGCTCTTCGGCTGGGGCGTGCCGGCCGAGCACCTGGAGGCGATGCTGGAGGCGGCCACGTCACCGGGTGCGCGTCCCGCTCCGGTGCCCGCGCCACGCCGCGTTCCGGGTATGTCCGGGCAGCTCAACCCGCCCGCCGATGGCGCGTCGCCGGTCGACGCGCCGACCTCCGTTAACCAACATGTGGGATCAGTTGACTCATCGCGTGAGATGCGTCAGGCTTAGCCGCATGTCGTCGTACCGGTCGCTGCGAGTACTTACCTGAGCGCACTCTCCCTCACCGAGAGTGCGCTGGCCCCGTGCATCTGCACGAGGGCCGTTTTTATTGCCATCGGAACCTGGCGAGCGGGCCCCGCCCGCGTCGCATCGCTTGACTAGCCACCAGCCACTCCAGCCGAAGGCCAGAACCGCCATGACGAGACCCACGCCCGAGACCCTCGCCCACACCGCCCGCCGGGCCCGCGCGACCGCCGACCCGACCGTCGACGTCGACCAGGCCGCCACGCGCACGGCCAACCCGGCCGCCCCGGCGGTACGGCCCGCCGCCGCGACCCCGATCTCCGGGGCCGGCTCGCTCGTGCGGTCCCTCGAGGCGCTCGAGGTCGACGTCGTCTTCGGCATTCCGGGC
>NZ_JBEYSL010000389.1:0-6566 GCF_040642735.1 Micromonospora sp. NPDC047753
TGCGCCGGGTCCACAGCGAGCCCACCACCTGGTCGTCCTCCCGCCGGAGCACCGCGTAGTGGTCACCCTCTCCGCTGTCGCGCCGCTGCCGGGCCTGCGCCTTACCGGCCGCCTGCGGGATCGGGATCTCGGTCAGCTTCGGTCCCCGGACATCCGTCTCCTGCCGGAGCACGTTGGTCCAGGTGGCACCGCCGTCGATGCTGAGGTCCACGTCGGCGGTGTCGTCGTTGAGCTGGTTGAAGTCCTGGTTGAACCGGATGACCGGAGCCGTGACGCTGGTCAGGTCGACCACCGGGCTGACCAGCGAGGTGTCCTGGCTGGTGCCCGCCCCGTACGCGTCGCTGTCGATCATCGCGAAGTTGCCGCTGCCCCCGGTCAGGTTGCCCCGGTCGCCGTCGTCGGTGAACTTCCAGACCTGACCGCTGCCCGCGTTGTCGACGACGGTCCAGCCGGCCGGCGTGGTCGTGGCGTCGAAGGTCTCGTACTCACCGTCGGAGCCGTACGTGTACCCGGGGGCGGTGGTGCAGGCGTTGCTGTCCACCGGCACGGCGACGTTGGCGGTGACGTTGCCCGAGCCGACCACGACCTGCTTGGTGACGGTCTGGTAGCCCGGGTACTGCGGCTCGTACTTCAGGGTGTAGGTCTGCCCGGCCGGCAGCTTGATGCTGTAGCGGCCGTTCGACGGGGTGGTGTGGTCGTAGACGCCGGACACCCCCGTCACGGTCACCTTGGCGTACAACGGCCAGCCGTGGCCGGAGCCGTCGGTGACCGCTCCGGTGACGTTGACGCTCGGCACCGCCGTGAGGGCGACGTTGAGCGTCGTGGTCGCGCCCTTGGCGACCGTCGCCGTCCTGGTGGTGCTGCCGTACCCGAACGCCGCGACGGCGACCTGGTAGTCGCCGGCGGGAAGCTGGGTGGAGAACTTGCCGTCGGCACCGGTGGTCAGCTCACGCTCGGACGCGCCGGTGAGCGTCAGTGTCGCCCCGGCGATCGGGGCGCCGGAGGTCGCGTCGGTGACCGTGCCGGCCAGCGTGCCGATGTCGCCGGTCGGGGCGGCGTTGAGCAGGGCGAGGGCGTCCAGTCGGCCTTCGCCGTAGACGTTGTTGTCGGCGGCGGTGCCGCCACACTGGTCGTCGGCCTTGTCGATCGCGGCGCCGTTGAGCAGCGCGCGGGTCGCGTTGACGTCGCCGACCAGCGACGGCGCCGCCGAGTACAGCAGCGCGATCGCGCCCGCGAGGTGCGGTGCGGCCATCGAGGTGCCGCTGATGGTGCCGTAGGCGCTGCCCGGGATGCTCGACCGGACGTTCACGCCCGGCGCGGAGATGTTGGGCTTGATCTCGCCGTTCTGACCGACGCCGCGGGCGGAGAAGCCGGCGACGTTGTTGTTGACGTCGTACGCGCCGGTCGAGTAGTTGCTGACGAGGCTGCCCGGCGAGCCACTGGTCTCGCAGGCCGGCCCGCTGTTGCCGTTGGACCAGGTGCCGAAGATCCCGGAAGCGGTCCAGGCGTCCGTCACGTCCTCCATGAACGGCTCGTTGGACGGGTCCCGGGTGCCCCACGAGTTGTTGATGATGTTCGGGCGCTTGCTCGCGTCCGCGTTCTGACCGTTGAGGTCCAGCGGTTCGAGCATCCACTGACCAGAATTGATCAGAGCGGCGTCACTGGGGCAGCAACCGTTCGCCGCGATCCACTTGACTCCGGGGGCGACGCCGATCTGGTTCGCGCCGTCGGAGCCGGCCATGGTGCCCATGGTGTGCGTACCGTGGCCGTCGCCGTCACAGGGGGCGGCGGCGCAGGCCCCGGTCGCGTTCGCGGCGTTGAACCAGTTGTAGTTGTGGTCGAACGTCCCGTCGCCGTTGTTGCCGCGATAGGAGTTCACCAGCGCCGGGTGGTCGAACTGCACCCCGGTGTCGATGTTCGCGATGGTGATGCCCTCGCCCTTGACGCCGTACTGGGACCAGACGTCGTCGGCGTTGATGTTGGCGATGCCCCACTCCAGGGCGTTCACGGTCTTCTCGTCGGTGCCCTTGGTCGTCTCCGGCACCTTGTACGAGACCGGGGCGTAGAGGCCCTCGACCTCCGAGTACCCGGCGAACTTCTGGGCCATCGCCAGCGAGCCGCTGTTCACCTTGATGGCGTTGGTGGCCCAGAAGGTCTGGTATCTGGTGCCCGAGCTGTCGAGGTCGGCCCGGATCTTGCCCTGGCTCGCTGCGGCCGTCTTGCGCAGCGCGTCCGCCACCGCCGTGCCACGCTTCGACCAGTCCTTGATGGCGCTGGCCTTGCTCAGGTCGGCCCGGTCCTTGAACCGGATCCAGAAGTCCCCTTCACTCTTGGCCTGGAGCTGCTTGGCGAGCTCCGGTCGGATCTTGTCCCCGGTCTGGGCGCCCGCCCCCATCGCACCGCCCGGCGCGGCCTGCGCGCCCGAGCTGATCGTCGCCAAGCATGTCGCGGCGAGGATCGTCGCCGCGCCGGCGCTCACCAGTGATCTGGCCGCGCGCCGCCATTGTGGACGTCTGAACATCGGTGCTGCCTCCCTCAGAACGACCCAGGGTGTAATGGGCCATGGTGGACCTCCCCCATGCACCGCGCGGGTCACGCCGGTTGCCCGAGTGGACACTATGATCGAGAAGAACGGACGATCAAGAACTTGCCGTGAGCAACTTGTCGCTAAGAGTTGCCCTGGCTGGCGGCGTGCTTGCCAATCATTGTCAGAACCATGACGAGAGCTGGGCAGGGATGCCCATCGATCCCGGGCGGTGCGGTGGCCGAGGACGACGAGGCAACGGTGAACAGGGGCGATCCGGCCGACGAGCCGTTCCCACTGCTCATCGCGGTGACCCCGTCGCCGGCCGAGCGCATCCGGCTCGCGGAGCTTCTCGACGGCATCGCACCGCTGCTGCTGGTCGCCGACCTCGACGAGCTGCGCCGGCTGATCGCCGCCCCGCAGCAGGCAGCCGCCCCGTCCGAACCGACGCCGGTCGCCGCCCTGGTGATCGACTCGGCCCGCTCCAGCGCCCGCTGCGGTGACCGCGAGATCGACCTCACCCGCCTGGAACACGACCTGCTGACCTGCCTGATCACCGAGCCGGCCCGGGTCTGGAGCTATGCCGAGCTGCACCGGTCGGTCTGGGGTGACGAGGGGCGCGAACGCAAGGCGGACGTACAGTCGCTGGTCAAGCGGCTGCGGCGCAAGCTGCACGACCTGGGCACCAAAGCCACCATCGATGTGGTGCGCGGTGTGGGGCTGCGGCTGACCGATCACCAGCAGGCGCGGGTCGAACGGGCCTGACAGCGACGTCACATGAACTGATCTCGCCCCACCCCATGCCGCCCTCTGCGGGGCAACGGATCAGATCAGCCCGGCCCGGGCCCACAGCAGACGCCCCGGCCCAGCGACCAGGCCGACGTCCGCCAGGTTGGCGTGCACCCGCGCCGCGGACCAGCGCAGCGTGGCACGCCAGTGCGGGTTGGCGCGGGCAGCGGCCCGACCGACCGCCGGCGGAATGCCCACCGCCGCGTACACGTCGGGATGGACCAGGCGATTGGCGATCGTGTGGGCTGCGCGACCGACCAGCAGCCGGGCGTACGCCATGCCCACCGGACCGGTTGCCGCGACCGCGGCGGCCAGCTCCTCGCGGGCGAACCGGACGTGTCGCGCCTCCTCCACCACATGGATGCGGGACACCATCCGAATGAGCGGCTGGAGTGACGCGTCCGCCATGATCTCGCGCTGGAACGCGTCGAGGATCTCCTCCGCGATGAGGATCGCGGCGTACATCCGAGGGCCGCTGGCGGTGGCCTTGAGGAAGCGCCCGAGATGGTGGTCGACAGTGCTCGCGCGGTAGACCGGACAACCCATCGCCTCGATCAGCCGGCCGAACATGATCGAGTGTCGGCACTCGTCGGCGACCTCGGTCAACGCGTACTGGGCCTGCCGGCTGGTCGGGTCGGCGCGGTAGTACTCCCGGATCAGCATCTGCATGAGGATCGTCTCGAACCACAGCCCGGCGCTGGCCGCGCTGGCCACCTCGTGCCTGGTCAGCTCGACGCGCTGCTCCTCGCTGAGCTGGTCCCACAGCGGCGTGCCGTAGAGGCTGCTGCGCTGAGGCGGAAGCCAGTAGGCGCCGGGGGTGTGCGGGGCGTCCCAGTCGATCTCGACGGTGGGGTCGTAGCTGGTCCGCAGTGAGGACGTGAGCAGGCGCTCGGCGACTGCCGCACGCCCGGTTTCCGCCGCCTCCATGGCTCCTCCATATTGACGTTACGACCAGTAACTGTTACGAGTAGTAGCATGCAACCGCCGCTCACCGGTGTCAATGCGTCCGACCCGCCTGCCACGCCCCCCGACGGCAGCCCAAAAGCGAAGGGCAACGGCCGCCGGGACCGCTGGGCAGACCATCGTGAGCAACGACGGCAGCAGTTGGTCGGTGCCGCCGTGCAGGCGCTGCTGCGGCACGGGCCAGAGGTCGACATGGAACAGGTGGCCGCCGCCGCGGGCGTCAGCAAACCGGTTCTCTACCGCTACTTCGCCGACAAGTCGCAGCTCTGGGTCGCTGTCAGCGAGGTGGTGGCGGCCCGGGTGGTCGACGCCATCGCGCCCGCCGTCGAACAGGTCCGCGAGGAACGTGACCTGGTCGAAGCGACGATCGACGCCTACCTGGGCGTGATCGAGTCGGAGCCGAGGCTCTACCGGTTCCTCATGCACCAGTCCGGCGACCCCGGCATCCACCAGGTGATCGCCGGCACCAGCCGGCAGGTGGCCGCCGGGCTCGCCCGGGTGATCGGCGACCGGCTACGCACGCTGGGCCTGGACGCCGGTCCCGCCGAGCCCTGGGCGTACGGCCTGGTGGGCTTCGTGCAGGCGGTCGGCGACTGGTGGACCACGCACGGCCAGCCGATCAGTCGGGCCGCCCTCACCGACTACCTGACCGCCCTGCTGTGGAGCGGCATCGAGGGAGTACGGGCCAGCGCCGACCTGCCGCACGAGCTGACCCGCGCCCACGAGCGGATCGTGCCGTGAGTTACCACGGCCCGGCGGGTGTCGAGGGCACCACGGTGCGGGTGCACCTCAGCGGGCGGTGGGAGCCGGTCGACGGCCGCTTCCACTGGGGCGGACGGATCGAACCCGAGCCACGGGTGGCCCATCTGCTGCGCTCCGGCCGGCGCGACGTCGAGGTGCGCATCGCCGACCGCGTCCGGGCGGCCCGACTGGCCGAGGTCGATCCGTGGGGCGGCGTACGAATCACCGGCGTGGGCGATCCGCCCTGGCCGCCGGTGGCCGACCTGACAGCGCCCGAGCTCACGGAGGAGTGAATGGAGACAGACATTGCCATCATCGGTGCCGGCTTCGGTGGCCTGGGCGCCGCCATCCGCCTACAGCGGGCCGGGTTCACCGACTTTCTCGTCTTCGACCGGGGCGAGGACGTCGGCGGCACCTGGCGTGACAACAGCTACCCGGGCTGCGCCTGCGATGTCCCGTCGCACCTCTACTCGTTCTCCTTCGCCCCCAACCCCGGGTGGTCGAACACCTTCTCCAGCCAGCCGGAGATCTGGGACTACCTGCGCGGGTGCGTCGACCGCTTCGGCATTCGTCCGAGGTTGCGGTTGCGCCACGAGGTACTGGAGGCGAGGTGGGACGACCAACGCCAACGCTGGCTGCTGCGCACCTCGGGCGGCGACCACAGCGCCCGGGTCCTGATCTGTGCCGCCGGCCCGCTCAGCGACCCGGCCATCCCCGACCTGCCCGGAATCGAGGAGTTCGCCGGCACCGTGTTCCACTCCGCCCGTTGGCGGCACGACCACGACCTGACCGGCCGGCGCGTCGCGGTGATCGGCACCGGCGCCTCGGCCATCCAGTTCGTGCCACAGATCCAGCCGACGGTCGAGAAGCTGACGCTGTTCCAGCGCACTCCCGCCTGGATCATGCCGAGGTTGTCGCGCCGGATCAGCGGGGTCGAGCAGGCCGCGTTCCGCACCGTGCCCGGTGCGCAGCGGGCCGCCCGGGCAGGGCTCTATCTGGTACGCGAGAGCATGGGCCTGGGCTTCCTGCACCCGGCGGTCAACCGCCTCGTCTCGCGCCGGTCCCTGCGTACGCTGCGGCGTCAGGTTCCCGATCCGATCCTGCGGGACAAGCTCACCCCCCGCTACGCGATGGGCTGCAAGCGAGTGTTGATCTCCAACGACTACTGGCCGTCGCTCACCCGGCCGAACGTCGACGTGGTCACCGCCGGCATCGCCCGGATCGTGCCGGACGGTCTCGTCACCGACGATGGCGTCCACCACCGGGCGGACACGATCATCCTCGGGACCGGCTTCCACGTCACCGACTCCCCCGTCGTACGCCGCATCCACGGCCGGGCCGGGCACAGCCTGGGCGACGCGTGGACCCCCAGCATGCACGCGTACCGGGGCACGGCGATCGCCGGCTTCCCCAACCTGTTCTTCCTGCTCGGCCCGAACACCGCGACGAAATGGCGACGAAGAACGGGTTGCCGCCGGTACGCCGGTGCACCTCGTCGACAAGGCTGGCCTCAGGCTCCCGGCCGGCGGTCCGGGTCATCAGTGCGGCC
>NZ_JBEYSL010000390.1:0-6502 GCF_040642735.1 Micromonospora sp. NPDC047753
TTGTCGCGGGTGGGTGTGGGGCCGGTGGTGCCGGTGGAGGGTGTGGCGTATTCGGCCTTTGCGGCGCGGGTGGGTGTGCGCGGCGATGCGGTTGCCCGCGGCTGCGGCCGATCTGGGAGCAGTTGGAGCAGGTACCCGGGTTCAGCCGTCAGTGGAACTCGTCGGTCAACTGGATCCGGGATCAGATCAGCGTGAGCAACATGGCTCTGCTGCGCGACCTGGCCGGCCGGGTGGCCGTCGACGAGCCGTGCGGGAGCTGAGCACGTTCAGTCGCTGATGAACACGTAGCTCAGCCGGTCGACCAACTCGCTGGGCAGGAGCAGGCCCTCACCGCCGGCCCGTTTGGCGACCTGCTGCGCGACCGTCGGCGGCACCGCCACCTGACCGAGGATGGTCCGTACGGCCAGCTCCACCGGCAGGTACTGGGTGCCCATCAGGGTCAGCGTGCGATACGCGCAGAACGGCGCAGCCGCCGGGTTCAGCTGGACGATCGCCGGCAGTTCGTCCCAGTCCGTCGGCAGCTCGCCGGCGAGCCGGCACGGCTGCGTCATCGTCTCGCCCCGATGCCGTAGCACGCCAAGTCGGGTCATCTGCCAGACCGAGGCGAGCAGGGCGCAGGCCCACACCCGGGCGTCCGGCTCGTCGGACCAGAGCTCGATGTCGACGAAGATGGAGTGCCGGGGATCACCGGACTGCAACGGCGGAGTCCACGGGCGTGGCAGGGTCATCGCCGGCGCGTCGACGTGCCCGGGGGACCGTTTACCGTTGGACAGCCAGCCCGACTCGCTCAGCGGTGGACGACTCCCGGTGGTGTGCCGAGGTGGTTCGACCACCAGTGTGTCGACCACCAACCGGGCCAGCTCGGCACCGTCGTGCCGGGCGAAGCTGGACTCCCGGGCCACGTAGTCCAGGATCAGCCCGTGCTCCGCCGCGGCGCTCTGCACCTGCGGTATCACCTCGCGGGGGGTACCGAAGCGGTGGAAGTAGTCGTCCATCATGAAGCAGGTGCTGATCCGCGGCTCCCGGTGCGCGGGCAGCCCTCGTCGGGCCAGAGCCGGGATCGCGGCAGACCAGTCCGCGATCCGCTCGAACTTGCGCCTCAGCTCGTCACACCCGTCGCCGAAGTCCTCCGCGTAGAAGTGCCCCAGCTCCACGGACAGATGCGAGTACGCCACGCTCTCTGTCCGACGCACCGCAGCTGCCTCCTGGAACCTGACATCCATGCCGATCACGCGGTGTCCCATGCCGTCTCGTCGAAAAGCTTCTCAGTCAGGTCAACGAAGGCGTCCACCGTCTTGACGTTGGCAATTTTGGATTGCACGTCGTGATCGGAGATGAGCTGCTCCCGCCACTGCAGCAGTGGATCAAGCGGCACCGCGCCGAGCAGCGTCGTACGCCCGACACCTCGGCGTCGGGCCAGCTCCGACAGCTCCGCGTCGCACTTACGCAGGAATGCCTGCTGGGCGAGGCCGAGGTGGCCGACCTCCGGGCCACGTGAGTCGATCACCGCCGTACGGATGAAGCGCAGCGACTCCCGTAGCCTGTCCGGCTCGTGGCCGTACTCCTTGCCCATGGCCACGATCCCACCCGCCTCGAACGCCAGGTCCGCCGCTGCGGTGACGTGCTGGGGAGTCCACCGGTGGAAGACCAACCAGCGCACGGCGACCTTGCGCAGGGTCGAGGTCGCGGTGGCGGCCAGCGCGATCTGGCTGGCGTACGACCGGCCGGCGCTGAGGTCCACCAGGGTCAGGTCGAACTCCTCCTCCAGACGGAGGAAGAGCTCGGCGCAGCGTTTGGCGATGTCGTTGGTGAAACCGAACTCGCTACCGTTGCGTTGTCCCGGCAGGAGCACCAACGGACCGGACCCGATGGGCCTCTGACGCAGACTGGCACGTTCGGAGGTGGCCCAGACGTCCAACTGCTCCGGAGACGGAATCTCCCCGCGCAAGTACCGGTGCAGGCCGCCACCATTGGGCCCGGCGCCCTCCACACCGTTGACGGCCTGCGGGATCTGGAAGGTGATGCCGGCGGTCGGCGAGCCGAAGTCGTAATCCAGGTAGCAGGTGGGGCGACCGGACAACGCGCTGCGGTAGGCGATGTTCGCCGCGGTCACCGACCGCCCGGTGCCGCCCTTGTGCGACGTGACGAAGACCAGCATTCAGATCCCCTCGCTGGCCTTCTGCTGCCCGGTGGCGATGTCGTTGAGCAGCAACAGGAGAGTGTTCACCACAGCGGCCGCCGTGCCGGGACGCTCGTCGACCAGCAGCTGCGCGCGGCCCAGGCTGGCGCGAATGCTGCGCATGCTGCGCTGCATCGCCTCACCGTCGAAGGTGCCGCGCATCAACTCCCGGTCGAACAGATATTCGGCCTCATCGATGAGGTCCTGCGCGTAGTCGGCCAGCCGGCTTGCTCGTGGGAACGGCCGCTCCCACAGCAGCTGACCGGACGTGACCAGAGCCTGCACCACCCGCTCGGTCAGGTACCAGGAGGGTGCGTCCGGCTTCGGCGCCAGGCCGGGAAAAGCACCACCGGCGTGGTCCCACAGCCCCTGGTGCCGGCCATCCGGGATGCGCCGCAGCAGCAGGTGGTCCCACACCTCGTCGGCCAGCTCGAGCAGTTCACTGCGCCGTCGGGCGTTGCTCAACAGACCGGCGACGGTGGCCGCCCGCTGTAGCAGCACAGTGGAGAACTCGTTCACGTTCCACGTCATGATCGGCTTTGACGTGTCGTCGTTCAGGGTCACCCGCTTGCCCGGCGCGTGCACGAACAGCGCCGGCTCGCCGGGCGACGCCCGCCGGGTGATCCGCGCCCGCTGGGCCAGCTCCACCAGCACCGAGGCGATCCGCCCGAGCTCCTCGTCACCGCCGCGTCCGACGGCGATCAGGCCCTTCACCGCCAGCGACGTGGCCTGGAGGGTGTAGTAGTCGGTCCGGTCACCGTCGGTCGTCCGCCAGGGGATGTCCTCGATGGGCCACCGCCGCCGGTTGCCGAAGGTTGCCACCGTCGCCCAGTACGTGCGGGTGAGCTCCCACCGCAGTTGCAGCGCCCGGGACAGCCGCTGCTGCTCCTCGTTGAGCAACCCGAGCAACCGGGTGCGTTCGGAGTTCAGATCCTCGATCGCGTCCATCGCGATCACAGTGAAGTAGAGGTACGGGGCGTTCTCCGCGGAGCCCTCACGCTGCAAGCCGATCGGCTCAGTGGTCGGAACCTCCTCAGCGCCGGAGATGATCCCCCACGACCAGCCGCACTCGAACAGCATCTCGCTGTTGTCCAGGTCCTCGGTCACCCGACCCGAACCGATGATCACGCTGCGCAGGCTCGCCATCGTGTCCCGCAACTGCTCGCGCAGCGCCGCCACCAGCTCGCGGCGCGGCAGCTCGTCCTGGTTGACCATGTCGCACAGACGAATGCCGTACTCGTCGCTGGAGGTGAAGACGAAGGTGCTGAAGCTGCGGAGCAGGCCGACCATCGCCGCCGTGAGGCGCGCGCTCGCCATCGCGTCCAGTTCGTCCAGTTGCGCCAACAGGTCGCGCCGCTGGGTCGAGCCCCGGTAGACCTTGATGAAACCGATAGTCGCCAACGTGAGTGTGATCGAGACCGCGAACGAGTCGCCGATGTCCAGGGAACGCTGCTCGTCGGTGAGCTCCGGGCCGCCCTCCAGCGGAGTGAGGTAACTGCCTCCGCTGAAGATCGGAGTGCCGGCGTCGTCGGTGTACCGCCGGAAATAGTCGATCATCACGCTGACCAGCCGGCGGGGAATCTCGATCGCGCCGCCGATAGGGCTGAGCGCCTCGATCACCTCTTCGTCGGCGCGGTCCGGGTCGTCCAGTGACAACACGGGGACCTTGGCCGCAGGGAGCAACAGGGTCAGCAGTTGCTCCGCGTCGCTGATCGAGTTGCTGCCACTTCGGCTGCCCCAGTGCCATTCACCGTTCGCCCAGCAACTGCGAACCGTAGCCCGCCAGATGTCGAGGATCTCCTGGCGCGGCTGCATCCGCATGATCCACCGCCGTCTGTTGTAGTCGTCGACTCGAAACCTCTGGTATTGCAGTGCCCACGATGGCGTACAGCATCATGGTAGCGGGCCAGTCGAGCGCCACTTGAAAGGCTTCGATGGCCGCGTGTTGACGCTCCGGCCGATCGGGCGCGACGGATTGCCGCGCCGCCACGCTGCGCCGACAGCACGGCATCGGCGCATCGCACAGGCACGCATCGGCGCTATCCGCGAGTACGGCCGGTGGCCAGCAGCATGCTCAGATACCCGTCGCGCAGCGGCGGCTTGGGCCGCACCTCGTGGACGTCCAGGTCGTACGCGCCCGCCGCGATGCTGGCCACCACGTCGGCGCGCTGCAGTGCCACCGCCGGGAACATCTGTCGACCGACGCTGTAGCCGAGGGACCCGAGCATCACCGTCACGGCGAAGGGCGACCCGGGCCGCAGCGCGTCCAGGAACCGACCGATCGCGTGCTCGGCCTCGGCCCGGTCGGCCGAGATGGAGCAGGCCACGAAGAACATCGTGCCGGCGCTCCACGCATGCCTCGGCAGCGTGAAGACGCTGGCCCGCACCACCCTGCCCACCTGCGCCAGGCGCCGACGCGGGTCCGCCAGTGCCGCGTACGCCGGGTGCTCCGCGCACACCTGCCAGTACGGGTCCCAGAGCTGGTCGTAGCTGTCGACCTGTGTGCGCAGCCAGTTCACGTTCGCCGTCGACCATTCACACAGGTCGACGGCCTTCGCGAACGGCAGAAGCGACAGGGCCGGATACAGATTCGCTCCCGATCCCACGTCGACGCACCGCGCGTCGGAGAGCTTCGCCTCGGCGAAGAAGTCTCGGATGCGGCAGAGTATTTCCCGATCGTCGGACCGCAAATCCGCGTAGTTGTGCCGGACATATGCCTGCGGGTCGAAGCTGTCCCACTCCACGTCGGAATTGACCGGCCTCGGTGACTGGATCGGCGAGCGTGGCGTCGACTCGCCGCAACCGCCCCCAGTCGCCGGGGTCAACGCCATGGACGGGCCTCCATCGGTTCGGCGGATCACATTGGTCGCTGAAGTGGCGCTCGGTGCTGTCCATTATCTATCGAAGGTGGTGTTGGCCCACAAGTGCAGGAACTTCGTCGTCCGCCGAGATTGACGACGACAGGACGGTGGCCGGATGCCGCCAACCCGACCCGATCGCCTCCCGGTGACCAGCCCCCTGCGCTCGCGAAGGTCGGATCCGCTGGCTGGTCACAGTGGCTGCCCCACGTACCGCGATCTAGGTAATTCTTGCCGATGTGGGGCGGTTGCCGTCTTGGCACGATCGTTGCCAGCGGGTGTGGATCCAGCGGCTCTCCCATGCCCGGCGCTCCGATCATCAGAGACCGCAGAGGGGCTTCATGATGATAAACATTACGGACGCCGACGAGGCCGGCATTGACGTGTCAGCCCCGGTGATCAGCAGTCACAGCGTCACGGTGACCGCGTCGGCGGACACCGTGTGGCGGATCCTCACGGACATTGACGCATGGACGACCTGGTTGCCGGAAATCCCGTACGCACGCGTGGAGACACCCGGTCCGCTCGCGCCGGGCTCCGTGTTCCGCTGGTCCGCGGCCGGCATGGAGATCGAGTCGACGATCCTTCAGGTACGACCGCAGGAACGCCTCGTGTGGCGGGGGTACGGTGACGGGCCGGACGGCGTCCTCGGCGTCCACGTCTGGGCGCTCACTCCGGCCGGTGACGGCGTGAAGGTGTCGACCGAGGAGTCCTTCGCCGGCCCGCCCGTCGATGCCGACCCTGCGCCGTTCCAAGGGGGCCTCGACACGACCCTCGCCAGCTGGCTGGAACACCTCAAGCGCACCGCCGAGGCGGCGACCGTCTCATGAAGAACCGTATGGTTGCCGTCGCGACGGCAGTGGTCGTGGCCGGCGTCATGGGCGCCGCGGGTGCACCGGCTCGGGCCGAGGCAGGGCACGGCGGCGGCTCCGACCGCGCGGCGCTGCAGTGTGCGGGAAAGAGCGTCGACACCGCGGCGAAGATCCGCTACCGGACGGAAACGATGATCGACGCGCCGCTACGGACCGTCTGGAAGATCCAGACCGACGTCGAACGCTGGCCGTCATGGCAGAAGCCGGTCCTCTCCAGCAGGCGGCTCGATGGTGGTCCGCTGCGTCCCGGATCGCCCTTCCGATGGACGACGCCGGTACGCGAAACCGCGTTGAATCCCGCCACGACCCTCGTCGTCACGTCCACCGTCCGGCAGCTCCAGCACCAGCAGTGCCTTCGGTGGGACGGCCCGGCGATCGGTGCCGGGCTGCGCATCGACGAGGGCGTTCACGTGTGGACGTTCACCGAGATCGACGGCCGGGTTCTCGTGCGTACCGAGGAGACGTGGCGCGGTGAGCAGGTGGAGCAGGACGCCGAATTCTCCACCGTGGCTCTCGGCGCGGGTCTGGAGACATGGCTGACGGAGCTCAAGATCCGGGCCGAACGGGAGTGTGAGCGGGCCCGGCGCTGACCC
>NZ_JBEYSL010000391.1:0-6502 GCF_040642735.1 Micromonospora sp. NPDC047753
GACCACGTCCCGGCGGGCGTCGGTGCTGCACACGGACTGGGTGGAGAAGTTGTGCGCGGTGATTTCCGTGCGGTCGTACCCGCGCCAGAAGCGGTCAATGGTTGCGGCGTTGCCACGTGCGGGGCGGCTGCTGTGCAGTGTCACGACGGCGGTGTCGCCCTCCACCGACATCGCCCAGAAGCCCGGCTGCCCGTCGGTGGTGTAGTCCGAACCGGTCGCCCGGTTCAGGTGGCGGTCGTACCGGTAGCTCTCCTTGCCGTCACGACTCGACACGGTGACGTAGTCGCCGTCGGCCAGTCGCAGTGAGCTGAAGTGCACCTTGACGTAGGTGGCACCGGGGTGCTGGATGATCTGTGTCCCGCCGCTGGCGGCGTAGGACAGTGAGCTGTTCACGGTGCGGAGTTCACCGATGGTTGTCACACCCTCTGCCGAGAACTGGCTCGATTCCGGTGCCCGCTCGGATCGTGGCGCGAGAGGGGCAACCGAGTACGCCTCGGCGGCGGGTACCGACAGGAGGCTCAGCCCAAGTGTGCAGGCAGCGAGCACGACCGCCCCCGTTCGCAGGCGGCGCAGGGCAAGTTTCATCCGTCGCTCCTTCTCAGGAATCAGCACCGAGACGTGCCTTCGGCCTTCATACCTGAGTTCGCGCAAGACATGTAATCCCATCTATGTCATAACTGCCATCCGCGCTGGCCGAGGTCAGACGGAGGCTGGTGCGGCCACTACCATGCGAGCGTGGCTCACGTTGCCCAGGTCCGCAGGCCGTACCCGCTGCTCGTCGCCGCGGCGGTCCTGTTGGCGCTCGGCGCTGCCACGGCGTGGGGAGTCGGCGACACGCTGGGGCTGAGCCACTCCCCCGCCGCCGTGCCGCGCGAGGACGCTGTCGCCGCGCCGGCGCGGACGCCCGCACCGGTCCCGCCGTTGGCATCCCTCGTCGTGCCCGACGAGCCGCGCGTCCGGAAGGCCGCAACCGCCGTCGCCGACGCGGTGGTTCTCCGCGGCATGCCCCGACCCGTCCTCGTGTCGGCCACGTCGAGCCCAGCCAGGTACGCGATGGCCGCGCCGGGCACCGCACTGGACCTGTCAGCGGTGAGGACGCTGCGGGCGGGCGTGCTGCCCACCCTCGGCGGAACGCCCGAGTCGTACCGGCTCGACGTGCACGGCGCCGAACTGGCCGTCCAGGGCGGCGATGTCGCGGGCGTGGCAGCCGGGATGTACCAGCTGGCCGACCGGATCCGCTCCGGTGCCGAAGCGCTCCCCGCGTCGGACGCGGGTCGGGTGGTCATCCCCCGGCTCGGCCTGCGGCTGACCGACGCGGGCTCAGTCGGACGCGAGCCCGACCCGGCCGTCTTCGCCGCCGGCGACGACTACGGCCTGAACACCGACGTGGTCGGGTCGGCGGTGCTGCCTGGCGCGCCGTGGGTGGACGCCGGTGCCGTGGCCCGCATCGACACGCAGTTCCGGCAGTTCGTCGATCACTCGGTGGCGCAGGGGTTCAACGGCATCGTCGTGCCCGGCTTCCTGGAGTACGTCACGTTCGCGAAGGTCGGCGACGGGCGCGCCGTCTATCCGACCGGCGACCCACACGTCGACCGCGCGCGGGCGATGGTCGCGGCCTTCGGCCCCGTCTTCCGGTACGCGGAGGACATGGGGATGCGGGTCTTTCTGCTGACCGACATGCTCGCGGTGTCACCCCCGCTGGAGGCATACCTGACGCGCACGGTCGGCGGCCTCGACGTGGCCGACCCTCGGCTGTGGTCGGTCTACCAGGCCGGCCTGGCCGAGCTGTTCGAGAGCATGCCGTTCGTCGACGGCCTGATGGTCCGCGTCGGCGAGGGCGGCGAGGTGTACGCCGGGACCGGCTGGGACTACTCGTCACGGCTCGCGGTCACCACGGAAGCGTCCGTACGCGCGATGCTGCGGGCGCTGCTGGACACCGCGGGGCCAGCCGGCAAGGAGATCATCTTCCGCACCTGGACCGTGGGCGTCGGCGCCGTCGGCGACCTGCACACCAACCCGGCGTCGTACGCGCAGGTGCTCGGTGGGCTCGACGATCCGCATCTCATCGTGTCCACCAAGTACACCCTCGGCGACTTCTACAGCCACCTACCCCTGAACACCACACTGCTGGGCGGCGGGCACCGCCGCATCGTGGAGTTCCAGGCCCGACGCGAGTTCGAGGCGTTCGGGTCGCTGCCCAACGACCTCGGCCCGCTGCACAGCCAGGCGCTGCGCGCATTCCTCGCGGCCAACCCGAACGTCGAGGGTGTCTGGAACTGGACCCAGGACGGCGGGCCGTTGCGCGCCGGACCCATGTCGCTGTACCTGCGCACGGGGTTCTGGCAGCTCTACGACCTCAACACGTACGCCGTCGGCCGACTCGCCTGGGATCCGTCCGCCGACCCGGCGCAGGTCACGGCCGACTGGGCGTACCGCACGTTCTCCGGCGACCCGGACACCGTCGCCGCGATCGGGCAGGCCATGGCTCTGTCCCGGCAGGCGGTCACCAAAGGCCTCTACATCGGCCCGTACGCCGACCGGTCGGTGCGGGCGCTCGGGCTGGAACCGCCGCCCATGATGTGGATCTTCGAGTGGGACATCCCGACCGGCGACTCCGCCGCGTTGGACAGCATCTACGCGGTGACCGGCGGTCGCGTCGACGAGGCGATCGAGGAGGGCACGCAGGCCGTCGCGCTCGCTCGGCGCATGCGCGACCTGGTCGCCGCCACCGACCCGGCGACCTGGCGGGACGCCGAACTGCGCGGCCGCTTCACCGCGACTCTCGACTACCAGGTCAACCTGTTCGAGACGCTGAGCGCATACCGGACCATGGTGCTGCGGCACGCGCAGTGGCTGGACACGGGTGCCCCGGCCGCCCGCCACGGCTGGCGGCTGGCCGCAGCGGCGTACCACGACGCGCGCGACACGCACCGGCAGCGCTACGGCGCCGACCTGGACCTGCCCGCGTACAACTTCACCGCCGCCGACCTCGGGGCGCTGCGTGCCGACCGGGACCCGGCGATGGCCTGGGCGGCCCGAGCGATGCTCGGATCGATCCTGCTGGTGGTGCTCCTCGGCCGGTACGGGCGCGGGTTCGGCGGGGCCGCCGCGCGCGGGTTGCTGCTCGGCGCGCTCCGGCCGTGGCGGGTCGCCGCGCTGCCGATGCCCATGACGCGGGCGGACCGGGTGGTGGTGTGGCTGGTCCCGGCCCTGGTGCTGGTGGCGAGCCGGCTCGTGTTGACCTGGTTCGCCGCGCCGGCGCACCTGCTGGTCACCCTCGGCGGGTGGGCGCTGTTCGCCCTCGTCGTACGCCTCGTCGTCGGCCGGCGGGATCCGTTCCACCTGTGGGCCGTGGTCGGCGGCGTCGCGCTGCTGCGCAGCGTGCTCCTGCTGGCGGCGCTCGCCGGACGCGGACCGGGTGGTTACTGGTTCGCGTTCTGGACTATGCCGGGTCTGCGCGCGGCGTACGTCACCGTCGCGTTCGCGGCGTTCTGCTGGCTGTTCGTAGCCGTCGCCGTGGTCCTGCGCGACCGGTACGACCTGCGCCGCCGAAGCGCCGTCGGGCTGACCCTCACCGCTGCGGGTGTGCCCCTCGGTGTGCTGTCCGCCCTGGTCTCGGTGGTGGGCCTGGAACGCGCGCTGACGGTGTGGAACGACCAGCTGGCGTTGCTGCCCTGGGGCCTGTCCCGAATCCTCGGCATCACCGTCCACCTCGGGATCCCCGCCCAACTCCCCGCATACACCGCCGCCGCCGGAATCGCCCTGGCCGCCGCCGGCCTGCTCCTGTCACTCGGCCGCCACCGACAGTCCGCCTGACCCCCACTCCGATGAACCGGATCCGCGCGGCATCGGACACGACGGACTGGTCTATGCCGGCTCGCGCACGCCACCGGCGTCTCCACCGTCGTCCGGCATCGGTTCGGCCAGGGCTTCCGGCAATTCGTCCGGCGCGCCGGGCAGAAGGACCCCCGGGTCGTCGGGCACCGGTTCGCGCGGGTCGATGGGCGGATACTGGTCCGGGTCGAGATCGGGTTCAGTCATCACGCGAGTATCCGTCGTTTTCCGTGCTGCCGCTCGTCGGGCCCGGCGGCAGGACCGGCCCGTCAGTCCTCGACGGGGGTTCGGTGGGCACCGACGGGCCAGAGGATCGTGGTCGGGACGCCGTGGTGCCGCGCCCAGTCGATGGTCCGATCCGTCGACGCGGGGTGGCGGCCTGGTTTGCCGTCCCACACCGCCACGAGTCGCTGCACCCGTCGGACCAGCTCACGGTTGGCATCCACGTAGGCGGCGGTGTCCGAGCGGTCGTGACCGGTGTGGACGACAGTTGCCGCCCGGTCGAGCAGCTCGTCGAAGGCCAGCCGGTTCTCCGGCCTGATCACCGCGACCCGGTAGTCGCGGGCCGGCAGGATCACCTCGTAGGTGCCGCCCAGATCGAGGATCGTACGCGCGAAGACCTGGTCCGCGCCGGCCGCCAGGCAGGTCACGCCGTGCACGGGCCGGTCGCTGATCCGGCCCAACTCGACGCGGAGCGCGTCGGCGACGAGCAGTTCGGTGTCGCGGGTCAGGTTGATGTGCCCGGTCACGCCGACGCGGACCGGGCCGAGGTCAGGCGGCATCCCTCGGGCCTCTGCGCTGCGCGGGCACCGGAGGTGCCAGCCGGATCAGCTCGAACCCGTTGTCGGACAGCACATCGGGCAGCGCCCGGACCCCCTCACGATTCTGCTCCTGCACGTCGGACGGCAGCTCCTCCCACGGCCGCAGGGCGGGATGCCGCCGCTGAACGTCATCGCGCGGGTCACCGTACGTCCAGCCGTCCCCGCGCCGTTCCCGGCACCACCGGTCGTGCTCCAGGCGAGCGAGTTCCTCGATCCTGTCGTCGATGGCCTGCCCGGCGGCCGAGGCGTCACCGGTGCCACCGTGGCGGGGGGCCACGACGCAACCGAGGTCCAACAGCTTGGCGGCGATGTCCTGCACATGGGCCCGGTTGGCCCGCCGCAACGACTCGGGTAGTCGTGACCAGTTCACCATCGCCGGGGCATCGCCGAGTCGTACCCCGGCGCGCTGCTGAGCCTGGACGTACCGCTCGTGGATCAGCCGGGCCAGCCGCTCGGTGAGATCCTCGGCGATCAGCCGGGCGTCGCAGGCGTGGGTGAGCACCGGGTAGAGCCGGAGCTTGCCGTGCACCTCGTCGAGCAGGTCGTGACGGGAGTCGCCGTGGAAGGCCGCGGCGAGCGCCGCCTGCCGGTAGACCGGCACGAACACGGCACTCTCGGCGCCCTGCCACAGGGCGGGCGTGTCCAGCACGAACCGCAGGCCGTTGATCTCGTCCGGTGCGCAGACGTAGATGCGGTCGTAGCGGTCGCGGCCGAGACCGACGACACCGTCGAGATCCAGGTCGTACGCGGTCAACTGGCACACGGTGGCCAGGAACGGGTACCGCGACGACGCAAGAGCGATCTCGGTCCCGGCGTCCGGTGCCACCACGTCCACCCGCAGGGGTGGCCCGGCCTGGCCCCGGGGGATGTCGGCTCGGGATGCGCGCCAGTGCCGGACGGTCTCCACCAGGAGAGCCCGGCGGAAGGCGCCGGTGCCCGCGATGAGGATCCTGGTCGGTCGGTCTCCCCCGCTGGGCAGCGGGTGGTGCCGGTTCAGCGCGCGCGCGGCGACGTCGTCGACGTGGAAGTAGTCCAGCCGCAGCCGGCTGGACCCGGCGGCACCGAGTCGTCGGGCCTGCAGGGACAGACACATCTCCGAGTCGTGCACCAGGATGTAGACCCGCGGTGGTTGCCGTCGGTCCTGGATGAGCCGGTTGGCGGTGTTGGCGATCGCGTGGTTGCGGTCGTCGTCCTCGCTGCAGGCGTAGATGGTGTGGGCTCGGGGCAGGCCGGCACCGCGCAACACCTCGGGGCTGGTCGGGTCGCCGACCACGCCGAGGTACCGGTGCCGCCGGTACTCCAGCGGCCCGAACGGTTCGGAGCGCACCACCACCACACGTTCACCGTCGGCGAAGAGTCGGTCGGCGAGCATGCGGGCGAACTGGGAGTCCCCGCAGACCAGGACGTGACCACGTGCCCGCCGGGCGCGCAGGCGACGACTCTCGGCGGCCAGCAGCAGCCGGCTGGCCTCGGCGACGGCGAGGAGCGTGAACAGCGGGGCGGCGAACCGGGCGACCTGCAACTGCCACGGGTAGGGGCCGGCGTCCTGGAATGGTTCGGCGCCGAAGACGAAGAGTTGCAGGTCGTAGTAGAGCACATCGTACGGATCGTGGGCGACGTCCGGTCGGGCCTGGAGCAGGCGTTCGAAGCCGACATAGCCGAGGACGAGAGCGGCCAGCCCGATCACTCCGAAGAGGACTCGCAGACTCCAGCCGGTCGGGCGGGACGAGCCGGCGACCGGATCCGTCATGAGCTCGAAGGCGGCCTTACCGTCGGCGGCGGCGGTCTCGCCGTACACCCGGGGGCTGGGGGATTCGGGATAGGCGGACCAGTAGCCCCGCTCCGTG
>NZ_JBEYSL010000392.1:0-6484 GCF_040642735.1 Micromonospora sp. NPDC047753
GGTTCACCGGTGGCCGCAACAGGTCGGGGGCCACGTACGCGAAGAACGGGTCGACCGCGCGGTTGGTCAGCAGGATGTTCCACCGACGGTCGAAGACGAGCGCCGGATACGGTTCGTGAGCCCGGAGCACCCTGCGGACCGCGCTGAGGGCACCCGACAGGGCGGCGTCGTCGAGCGGGCGCTGCGCGTACCGGGGGGCGAAGCCGGCGGCGAGCAACAGGTGGTTGCGGTCACGCAGCGGCACGTGGAGCTGCTCGGCCAGCCGGAGGATCATGTCGGCGCTCGGCGTGGACTTGCCGGTCTCGACCAGGCTGACGTGCCGAGCCGAGACGTCGGCGGCGATCGCCAGGTCGAGTTGGCTGAGCCCTCGGCGCTTGCGCCACTGCCGCAGCAGTTCCCCGACCGCATACACGATCATGACCCTACTCATCCTCGCTCGGGACGCCATGAAGTGCGATGTCATCGACAACCATCCGGGCCGGGGAAACACTTGCGCCCATGACCACCGAGAACAAGAGCATCGTCGGACGTGCGTTGGCGGGGCTTGTCGACACCGGCGACGTCGACACGCTCGCCTCGTACCTGAGCGAGGACTTCACCCATCACCGGTCGGATTCGACGACCTCGACCAGGGCGCAGTGGCTCGCTGCGGTCCGCGCAGCGCTCGGCCCGACCACCGGCATGCGGGTCGACATCCTGCACCTGCTGGCCGACGGTGACCACGTCGTGGTGCACTCGCGACGCCGACTCCCCGACGCAGGGCCGGAGATCGTGGTGGTCGACGTCCTGCGGATCGCCGACGGATTGATCGCGCAGGTGTGGGAGGTCATCGAACCGGCGGCCCAGGCCGCCGCCAACGACGCGTGGTGGAACGCGGATGCCTAGATCGGAAAGCGGCCGTGACGCCAGTGCCAGTGGCCGCCGGCCCGCAGGTGGTCGATGATCGCGCGTTGGAGCACAGTGCGGCGCGGCAGCTCGTCGAGCGGCGTGGTCAGGGTCCGGAACCCGAACCGCAGGACCTCGATGTCGGCGTCCGGCCCCGCGGACTCGTCGTAGGGCTCCAACTCGAACCGGCGCTGGAACCGCACGATGTTGGAGTCCTCGGGGAGGTACTCCCGCAGCTGTGGGTCGAGCAGCCACGACGCGCAGGAGAACGCGGTGTAGCGCTCGTCGGGAAAGTGCCGGGGAAAGAACGCTCGGGCCTCGTCGAGGGACGACGCCACCGCCTCCGGGGTCAACGGCCCCGAATCGGGGACGTGCAGCCCGATCGCCCCGTCACCGCGCTGGTGCTGTAGCCGGCCCAGCTCGTAGACGCTGCCGCGCGAGTGCAGCGTCAGCCAGCTCTGCATGATCGGCCAGCCCTCGCCACGCATCCGTCGGTCGATGGCGAGGTTGCGGCCCAGGTCAGCCAGGGTCACCCAGGTCACGGCGTCGGGGATGCCGTGGTCGCTGTGATACCCGCGCACCACGTCGACAAGGGCCAGGTACGCGTACACGTAGAGGTGCCGCCAGGCAGGCCCGCGCTCCCGGGGCAGCTCCGGACCGGGCGATAGCCAGTCGTAGCCCGCGAGGTCGGCGCGGACCAGGGCGATCGAGCGGTCGAGCAGCCAGCGCAGCTCCGGAGTCCACAGGGCGGAGCCGGGGTCGGGCCAGCCCGCCAGGATCTCGGCGGCGTCGTCCGGCGGCACGGTGAGCCGGTCGAGGATCGCGGGTGCGTCGGCCTTGGCCGGCAACGGAGCTGACGGACCGTCACCGGCGAGCCGGTGCACGCGGTCGACGTCCTCGACGGGCACTCCGAGCCGGCCGGCGATGTCGTCGGAATTCACGCCGACGACCCTACCGGCGGGCGAGCGTTTCAGGAGTCCGCCGGAACTCCGGCGTCGAGCTGCCCGATCATCGGTGCGAGGAGGTCGTTGAGTTCCCGGGCCAGCACCGCCACGGCCCGGCGCGCCGCCGCGGCAACCTCGTCGTCCGGGCCGTCGGGCGTCGGCGGCAGGTCGTCGAGCGGGACCGGCGCCTCCACCTGGAGCAGCGCGCGCAGATGCGGGCGGCGTGTCTGGTCCTGCTCGGTGGGTGTGGTGAACTGGCCGAACAGCCGGGGCCAGTCCTGCCAACCACGGTCGCGCTGCCACTGCTTGGTCCAGGTCAGCTCGGCGGGCCAGCGGGAGGCCACTGTCACCGCGCAGACCAGGCTGCCGTCCCACGGGCTACACGCGCAGGTCGCCGAGATGATCCGGCGGTGCCAGCGCACGAAACCCGGCGACAGCTCGGTGGCCAGCCGCCAAGCGGTCACCGCGAACGCCACGGGCGCGAAGTCACCCCAGGTGTCGGCGAACTCGTCGATCCGGCGGAACACCTCGGCCTCGTACCGGCCACGCCCGTCGGTGCCGTGCTCACGGTCGAACTGCTCGTCCAGCCAGAAGGCGCGCGGATCCGGCATCCCCAACCCCCGTTTGTGAGAAGTGCTCGGACACACGGTTGCGCATCCCGCAGTCAGGCAACCGTCACTGACCGTATGCGACATGCCCTACTGTGGACCCTCCATCCGAGCCTATCGCCTGTTCCAGGACGCCGGAACGCATCGGCCCCACCACCCACCCCAGGAGGTTCTGTGCGAAGCACGCTCGGATTCGTGGGTTGACAAGACACCGGTTCCAGAGTGGACGATGCACCGTGCGAATTCTTGTGGTGGGTGGCAGCGGCCTGATCGGCGCGCACGTCGTGGACGTCCTGCGGGAGCGTGGGCACGCCGCTACCACAGTGGCGCGTACCGCCCAGCCGGGCATCGACCACCTGCTCGACGTCGGGTCCGCCCAGGTCGACGAAGTGCGGCAGTTGCTCGCCGGCCACGACGGCGTCGTCTACGCCACCCGCACCGACGAGCAACGGCCGCTACCCAAGCCAATCTATCCCGAGTTCCGTCGAGACAACGTCGACCCGGTGGTACGCCTGTTCACCGCCGCCCGCCTCGAAGGTCTCACCCGGGGCGTCGTGATGGGCTCCTACTACACCTACTTCGACCGGCTGCACCCCCAGTGGTGCCTCACCGAACGGCACACGTACATCCGCTGCCGCCTGGAGCAGGCCCGGGAGGGGCGGGCGGCGGCCGGCGAGGGCCTGCCGGTCGCCGTACTCGAACTGCCCTTCGTCTTCGGTCGGGCCGGCGACCGACTGCCCAACTGGGCCGGTCCGCTGGACCGGTGGGCCCGCTCGCGTACCCCGCTGGTCGCCCCGACCGGCGGCCGTGGTAGGCCACCAACTTCGACGCCATCGGCCGCTCGGTGCGACTGGCCATGACCGCGTACGTGTCGTTGCAGATCACCACCACGTCGCCGATCCGGCCCAGGTGTTCCTCGGCCACCGGCCCGAACCAGCCGGTGGCCACCATCTCGTCGCGGGTGCGTACCCGGGCCGTGGCGCCCAGCACCTCCGACCAGGCGGCCCGCACGTCGTCCACCGCGCCCGGCTCGACGTGCAGGTAGCGGACCCGGGCCTCGCCGGCCACCAGCCGCACGCCGGCGCGCAGTCGCGGATCGGTGTCCAGGTCGAAGCGGTGCGTGGCAGGGATGTCGAGCTGGCCGTGGTCGGCGGTCACCAGCAGCGCCGCGTCCGGCGGCAGCCCGTCGACCAGTCGGGCGACCAGGGCGTCCACCTCGGTCGCGGCGACCCGCCAGGGTGCCGAGTCGACGCCGCTGACGTGGCCGTGCCGGTCCAGATCGGCGTGGTAGCCGGAGACCAGTGTGGGCCCGGCCCCGGCGGCCAGCGCGGCCAGCATGGCGGTGGCCACCGCGTCCGCGCCGGCGGCGCCCCGGAAGTCGCCACCCCGGTTGGCGGCCACTGTCAACCCGCTGCCGCCGAACTCCGGCCGGCTCACCACGCTCGTCGTGACGCCGGCGGCGCGGGCCCGCTCCAACTGGGTGGGCACCGGCTGCCAGCACAGCGGCGACGGATCGGCGGCCCAGTCGGTGTGGGTGAGCACCCGATCGGTGCCGGGCACCCGCACGGTGAAGCCGAGCACGCCGTGCGCGCCCGGCGCGACACCGGTGCCCAGCGACACCAGGCTGGTCGGGGTGGTGGACGGGAAACCGGCGATGAGCGGCCGGGCCACCGTCGCGGCGAGCCCGGCGACAGTCGGCGCGTACGGCGCCGCGGTCGGCAGCTGGTACCAGCCGAGCCCGTCGACGAGCAGCACCGCGATCCGGCGTACCCCGGCCAGCGCGGGTCGGAGCCCGAGCGGGTCGGTCGAGCCGGGCACCCCGAGCACGGCCAGCGCGCTGGGCAGCACGTCGGCGAGGCGGCCGCCGCCGTGGCCCGGCCCGAGGATCTCCAGCGGTGCCGGCTGGCCACCGGCCTCGGCGATCATGCCGGCCGGCGGGCGAACAGGTGCAGTTGGGCGGCCAGGTCCCGGTACGGCGGCTGGGCGGCCAGCGCACGTTCCAGCTCGACCACGGCCGCGGACTGCCCGTCGGCGACAGCGGCCGGCAGCAGGTCGGCCAGCACGCGTACCCCGTGGATCTCCTCGACCACCAGCCCGGCGGCGCCGAGCAGCGCGGCGGCGCCGGGGGCGTCGTAGCGTCGGCGCAGCGTGTCGCGCGGGCCCGCGGTGCCGGCCGGATCGGCGGCCACTGTGGTCGCGACGTCCAGGTGCCCGTTCATCGCGCGGCCCAGCACGGCGGCGGCCCGGCCGGCCACCAGCACGCTGGCCGCGCCACCCGGGCGCAGCGCGGTGGCCAGCGCGGTCACCACCGGCGTCGGGTCGTCGACCACCTCCAGGACGGCGTGGCAGAGCACCAGGTCGACGCCGGCCGGCTCGACCAGCCCGGCGAGGGCGTCACCGTCGCCCTGCACGGCGGCGATCCGGTCGGCCACCCCGGCTTCGGCGGCGCGGCGGGTGAGCGCGGCGAGCGCGTCGGGGCTGGCGTCGACGACGGTGACCCGGTGCCCGGCGCGGGCCAGCGGAACGGCGAAACCACCGGTGCCGCCGCCCACGTCCAGCACTGTGAGCTCGGCGTCGCCGCGCCGGTCCAGCTCGGCACGGAGCACCGACCAGATCACGGCGGTGCGGGGTGTCAGCGGCGGCTCGGCGAACCGGCCTCGGGTCTGCTCCACCCGGCCGAGCCTAGTCACTCGGCCCGGTGGTGGTGTGGGCGTGTGGCGGGGGCGCCCACCACACGCCCGATCGGTGCGTGGCGCGGCGGCCGGTCAGGCCTCGGTGCCCTCGGCCTCGTCCTCCGCCCGGGACCGGCGCTCGTTGGCCACCGGACCGTTCGTCACCTCGTACTCGCGGGGGTCGGCGAGATGCGACGGCACCCAGCCGGTGCCCAGTCGGGTCCGCCGGGCGTTGGCGATTCCACCGGTGTACGCGTGATTTCCCGTCACTGTCGTTCCCCCTCACGGATCACGGGCCGCTCTGCCCGCTCGGAACAAGTCTCCCGCTCGACGGCTCGGGAAACCGTAATGTGGATCACTGAATCAGCGGAAGTCACGGGAGGCCGGACGCACCGGGGGCTCGATGGCGTCCAGCCGGTCGGCGACCAGGTTGGTCACCCCCTCGTGCCGCTGCAACCGCCCCCGGACCACCAGCGCGGCACTGGTCCGCGCCACCCGCCGGTAGCGCTGCCACAGCCCCGGCGAACAGGTGACGTTGAGCATCCCCGTCTCGTCCTCCAGGTTGAGGAAGGTGACCCCGCCCGCGGTCGCCGGACGTTGCCGGTGGGTGACGATGCCGCCGACCCGGATCCGTTGCCCCGGCTCCACCCGGCCGAGCCGGGCGATCGGCACCGCGCCGAGCACGTCGAGCTGACCCCTGATGAAACGGGCGGGGTGGCTCTCCGGCGACAACCCGGTGGCCCACACGTCGGCGACCAGCCGGTCCACCGCCTCCATCCCGGGCAGCGTGGGCGCCGCCGCGCCGGTCACCGTGCCGGGCAACCGGCCCGGTCGGTCCTGGGCCGCCGCACCGGCGGCCCACAGCGCCTGCCGCCGGGTCAGCCCGAAACAGGCGAAGGCGTCCGCGGTGGCCAACGCCTCCAACTGCGCGGCGGTGAGACCGAGCCGCCGGGCCACATCCGGCATGTCCCGGTACGGCCCGTCGGCGACCCGTTCGGCCTCGATCCGCTCGGCCACGTTGGCACCGAGCGTGCGCACACTGGACAGGCCGAGCCGGACGGCGGGGCCGCCCAGCCCCCAGGAGTGCGGCGGCTCCCCTGGCCCGCTGCCCCACCGGGTCTCCGGGGTGGACTCCAGCACCGCCAGTGCCCCGCTGGCGTTGATGTCCGGACGACGGACCTCCACCCCGTGCCGGCGGGCGTCGTCGACCAGGGTCTGCGGCGAGTAGAAACCCATCGGCTGGGCGTTGAGCAGCGCGGCCAGGAACGGCGCGGGGTGGTAACGCTTGAGCCAGGAGCTGGCGTAGACCAGGTAGGCGAAGCTCATCGCGTGGCTCTCCGGGAAGCCGTAGCTGGCGAACGCGGTGAGTTTGCGG
>NZ_JBEYSL010000393.1:0-6482 GCF_040642735.1 Micromonospora sp. NPDC047753
GGCATGACCTTCTTCCACAGCACCGGGGAGACCTCGTAGCCGTACACGCTCTGCGGCGGGTGGCGTCTGCGGCTGGGTGCCGCGTGCGGTCGGGTGGCGTCCGCGGCGGGTGGCGTCTGCGGTCGGGTGGTGTTGGCGGCTGGGTGCCGCGTGTGGCGGGGCAGCGTTCGCGGCTGGTTGGGGTGTCGGGTCAGGTGGCGTTCGCGGCTGGTTGGGGTGTGCGGGGCGGGTGGCGTTGGCGGCTGGGTGGGGCGTCCGGTCGGGTCGCGTTGGCGGCTGGTTGGGGTGTGCGGGTCGGGGGCGTTCGCGGCTGGTGGCGCGTGTGGCCGAGTGATGCGTGCGGGTCGGGCGGCGGTTGGACTTGGGTCGCGCTCGAGGCCAGACCGGGCCGATCCTTGTCGCTTCGCGAGCAGGGTGAGACTGCGGCTCGCCCAGAAGTTCGGTCGGTGAGCCGGGGACGGATCAGCGGTGGGGGCCGGACGCGTCGGCGTGTTCCCGTGGCCGGCTCGGGTCGAGACGGCCGATCAGGTCGTCGATCTGGCTCACCAGGTCGGCGGCGTGCGGCACGCCCAGTTCGGAGATGCTGGCTCGGATTCGCTCGTCCAGGCGGGCGTGCTCGCGGCGGCCCCGAGCGGTCAGGTACGCCCGAATCCGTCGGCGGTCGATCGGATCGATCCGGCGGAAGGCGAGGTTGCGGTCGACGAGTTGGTCGACCAGCTTGGTGAGGGTGCCCGGCGGCAGCGACGCCTCGATGGACACCTCGCTCATCGGGTGACCCTGGCCATCGGCGAGCAGGCAGAGAACCCTCCACGCCTCGATGCTGATCGCGTCGTCGGCCAGGACGGCGCCCAGCCGGCGGGAGAGCAGCCGTTCGGCGCGGGTGAGCGAGCGCAGCAGGTCGGCTGGCGCCCCGGGCACGTCTGACATGAAACTCCCTGGTCCGGTGGCCCTGTCATGGTAGCGAGTCGTCCCGGTCAGTGGTGAGCGCTGGTCTTCCGTCGTGGGCCGGGCAATCATGTGCTCATGTCCGCGCCGGCACCGCCGTGGCTGACCGTCGACCGTGCCGTGGTCAGCATCGCGCTGGTCTACCCGATGCGCGGGCCGGCCGGCATGTTCGGCCCCACCTGTGAGCTCTGCGCGCAGCTTGCGGTCGAGGAAATCAATAGGTGCGGTGGCGTGCTGGGCCGGGAGGTCCGCCTGGTGCCTGTCGACGGTGGCGCACCGCCGGCCGAGGTGGCCGCCGAGGTCGAGGCGTTGGTGTCGGTGGGGGCGGTACAGGGGGTGACGGGGTGGCACATCTCCTCGGTGCGCCAGGCCTTGGCACCCCGCGTCGCGCACCGGGTGCCCTACGTCTACACCGCACTCTACGAGGGCGGCGAACGCACCGAAGGTGTCTTCCTGACCAGCGAGACGCCCGATGCCCAGCTGTGGCCCGCGATGCGGATGCTCGCCGCCGAACAGGGGGTGCGCCGCTGGTTCGTGGTGGGCAACGACTACGTCTGGCCGCGTCGTACGTCGCGGGCCGCCCAGCGGTACGCGCTGCGCGGCGGTGGGCAGTTGGTGGGCCGGCACTTCCTGCCGTTGGACACGCACGACTTCACCGAGGTGCTACGCCGCATCGAGCACAGTGACGCGGACGCGGTGTTGATGCTGCTGGTCGGTGCCGACGCGGTGCGGTTCAACAGGGCGTTCGCCCGATCCGGCCTGGATCAGCGCTGCCTGCGGCTGAGCACCCTGATGGACGAGAACATGCTGTTGGCCAGTGGTGCCGGCGCGACTCGAAGGCTTTACAGCACCGCGGGTTTCTTCGCGGGTCTTGTCACACAGGAGAACCTCGACTTCCACGGCGAGTTCGCGCGGCGCTTCGGCGTGGAGGCACCGCCGTTGGGCAGTCTGGGGGAGTCCTGCTACGAGGGCGTCATGCTGCTCGCCGCGCTGATCGGCCAGGCCCGCACCCTCGACGTACGGGCCATCGAGACGGCCGCCGACACGGTCGCCTACCACGGGCCGCGTGGGCGGTTACGGCTGCGTCAGCGGCACGTCCGGCAGCGCATCTACCTGGCCGAGGCCGACGGGCTCGACTTCACTGTGCTCGCTCAGCTCTGAACCGGGCACGGCAGTCGGCCCACCCGACTCTTGACAGCGCCACCCGATCCCGTCCTAAGATGCTTCCTGCGTGAAGTATCTGGCCGAGGAGTCAGATCTCACCATTGCGTGCCCACCGTTGGCGGATTCGCCGTCGACCAATGTGGTGGCACATATCCCTGCGTCTTTCCGAACGGCCGACACCGTTTCCTCCCCAACGGTGTCGGCCGTTTTTCGTGTGCGACTCGACGGTCCCCCGGAAACAGTCAATTAAGGACCGGGAAACACGCGCGCAATCATGCCGGTCAACGCTTTCCCTGCCCATATCCGAGCCGGTGCCCTGCGCGGCGTCCACCCGTCGATCTCGGCACCGCCCACGTCAGCTCCATCGGACCGCACCGACCGTCCTTTCGCCACTTGACTGCACCGCAGGGAGAGTAGATGTCATTATTCCGGGGCCGCCGCATCCTGGCGGGTGCCATGACCCTGGTCGCCGCGGCCGCGATGACCGCGTGCGGCAGCAAGACCACCGACGAGGGTGGCGCGACCGGCGTCACCGCCGATGTTTCCGGCGACACCGTCAAGGTGGGCCTGCTCAACTCGCTCTCCGGGACCATGGCGATCAGCGAGGTCACCGTCCGCGATTCCATCATGCTCGCCGTCGACGAGATCAACGCGGCCGGCGGTGTCCTCGGCAAGAAGATCCAGCCGGTCGGTGAGGATGGCGCCTCGGACTGGCCCACCTTCGCGGAGAAGGCCGAGAAGCTCATCTCCGAGGACCGGGTGGCGGCTGTCTTCGGCTGTTGGACGTCGGCCAGCCGCAAGGCGGTCAAGCCGGTGTTCGAGAAGAACAAGGCGTTGCTGTTCTACCCGGTGCAGTACGAGGGACTCGAGCAGTCGCCCTACATCTTCTACACCGGAGCGACGACCAACCAGCAGATCGTTCCCGGGCTGGACTACCTCAAGTCGCAGGGCGCGAAGTCGGTCTATCTGGTCGGTAGCGACTACGTGTTTCCGCGGACCGCAAACAAAATCATCAAGGCGTACGCGGCCGCGAACGGGATGACCGTGCTGGGTGAGGATTACGCGCCGCTGGGCTCCACCGAGTTCGGCACCATCGTGAACAAGGTCAAATCATCCGGCGCGGATGCGGTGTTCAACACGCTCAACGGTGACAGCAACGTCGCCTTCTTCAAGGAGTACAAGTCGGCGGGTCTGAGCGCCGCCGCGATGCCTGTGGTGTCGGTGTCGATCGCCGAGGAAGAGGTCAAGGGCATCGGCACCCAGTACCTGGAGGGCCAGCTGACGGCCTGGAACTACTACCAGACCACCCCGGGCGCGGCGAACTCGAAGTTCGTGGCCGCGTACAAGGCGAAGTACGGCGCGGACAAGCCGACCAGCGACCCGATGGAGGCCGCGTACGTCGGCGTGCACCTGTGGAAGGCAATGGTCGAGAAGGCTGGCGCCTTCGACGTGGAGAAGGTCCGCGCCGCCTCGGACGGGATCACCTTCGACGCTCCGGAGGGGTTGGTCACCGTCGACGGCAAGACCCAGCACATCGCGAAGACCGCCCGGATCGGCAAGATTGGCGCGGACGGCCTGATCACTGAGGTGTGGAACTCCGGCAAGCCGGTCGCACCGGATCCGTACCTCAAGACCTACCCGTGGGCGAGCGGCCTGAGCTGACGACGCCGGCCCGGGCGGAACGCGTTGCCGCGCGCTCCGCCCGGGCCACCCGACCAGCAGTTCGGAGTACCCACCGTGACAGTCCTCTTCGGTCAACTCTTCACCGGCATCAGCATCGGCGCGGTGCTGCTGCTCATCGCGCTCGGCCTCGCGCTGACCTTCGGCCAGATGAACGTGATCAACATGGCGCACGGTGAGTTCATCATGGCCGGCGCGTACACCACCTACGTCCTGCAGCAGAGCATCACCGGCGCTGGCCTGTCACTTGCGGTCGCGCTGCCGGTGGCGTTCGTGGTCGCCGGCACCATGGGTGTCCTGCTGGAGGTGCTGCTCATCCGTCGGCTCTACGCCCGCCCACTGGACACCCTGCTGGTCACCTGGGGTGTGTCACTGATCCTGCAACAACTGGCCCGGGACATCTTCGGCAGCCCGAGCGTGCAGACCCGCGCGCCCGAGCTGCTCACCGGCAACGTGGCGCTGCCCGGCGGGCTGACCATCGCCAACAACCGGCTGTTCATCCTGGCCCTGGCGCTGGCCGCCGTCGCGGCGCTCACCCTGGCGCTGCGACTCACCCCGCTCGGACGTCGTATCCGCGCGGTGGTGCAGAACCGCGACCTCGCCGCCGTTTCCGGTGTCGCCACCTCCCGGGTCGACCGGACGACCTTCTTCCTCGGCTCCGGCCTGGCCGGGCTCGCCGGGGTGGCCCTCACCCTGCTCGGCCCGATCGGCCCGACCATGGGCACCAACCTGATCATCGATGCCTTCCTGGTCGTCGTGGTCGGCGGGATCGGCCAGCTCAAGGGCAGTGTGATCGTCGCCTTCGCCCTCGGCGTGCTCCAGGCCACCGGGGAATACCTGACCACCCTCAGCGTCGCCAAGGTGATCGTGTTCGTGGCGATCGTCGCGTTCCTCCAGTGGCGGCCACAGGGCCTGTTCACCCTGCGGACCAGGAGCCTCGCATGACCGCCGTCACCCCCGCGCCACCCAGCACCGCCGTCCGCCCGGCGCCTGCCGGCGCCGTACCACCGGGCCGCCCCGCCGGCCGCTCGCGGCTACGGACCCTGGCCGGCTTCGCCTTCGGCGCGGCGCTGCTGTTCGCCGTCGCCCCGCTGGTGTTGTCGGACTTCCGGCTGGCCCTGCTCGCCAAGTACCTCTGCGTCGCCATGGTCGCGGTCGGCATCGGGATCGCCTGGGGTCGGGGCGGGATGCTCACCCTGGGCCAGGGTGTCTTCTTCGGCCTCGGCGGCTACGCGATGGCCATGCACCTCAAGCTCGCCGACGCGGGCCCGGGTGGGATGCCCGATTTCATGCAGCTGTACGGGCAACTCGACGAGCTGCCGCCGTGGTGGCGGCCGTTCGCCAGCCCGTGGTTCGCGCTGCCCGCCACGGTGCTGCTGCCGATGGCTGTCGCCTTCGGGCTGGGCTCGCTGGTCTTTCGCCGCCGGGTCCGCGGCGCGTACTTCGCCATCCTCAGCCAGGCGCTCGCCGCCGCGATGGTGATCCTGCTGATCGGCCAACAGGGCACCACGGGTGGCACCAACGGGCTCACCGATATCAAGGGCTTCTTCGGCTACGACCTGGACGACCCGGTCAACCAGCGGATGGTGTACTTCATCATCGCCGGCACATTATTGGCGTTGCTCGCGCTGACCCGTCAGCTGATCCAGAGCCGTTACGGCGAGCTGCTGGTGGCGGTCCGCGACGGTGAGGAACGGGTCCGCTTCCTGGGCTACGACCCGGCGTCGGTCAAGCTTGTGGCGTATGTGGTGGCGGCGGGCATGGCCGGGCTGGCCGGGGCGCTTTTCGTGCCGGCGGTGGGCATCATCTCGCCCGCGCTGATCGGCATCGTCCCGTCGATCGAGTTCGTCATCGGCGTCGCGGTGGGCGGCCGGGCCACAGTGCTCGGGCCGGTGCTCGGCGCGGTGGCGGTGGCCTGGGCGCGTACCGCCCTCTCCGAGCGTTTTCCGGGCACCTGGACGTACCTTCAGGGGTTGCTCTTCGTGGTCGTGGTGGCGTTCCTCCCCGGCGGCCTGGCGTCGCTGTGGGCGTTGGCCCGCCGCCGTGACGTCGCCGCCCGGCCGCAGCGGCGCGGCTGGCTGTCACTGGGTCGCCGACGCGCCGAACGGACGGAGGTGCCTGCGGCATGAGCGGCGAGCACTTGGACGGCTTGTCCGTCCGTGACGTGCGGGTCAGCTTCGACGGTTTCACCGCCGTGGACGGCGTCTCGTTGGAGGTGCCCGCCGGCGACATCCGGTTCCTGATCGGGCCGAACGGCGCCGGTAAGACCACACTGGTCGACGCGATCACCGGCCTGGTCAGGGCCAGCGGTTCGGTCCGGTTCGGTGACCAGGAACTGCTCGGCCGGCCGGTGCACCGGATCAGCCGGCTCGGCATCGGGCGGACCTTCCAGACCTCGACGGTCTTCGAGGAGCTGTCGGTGTTGCAGAACCTCGACATCGCGGCGGGCGCGCGGCGCAGCTGGGCGACCCTGGCCCGCCGCCGACGGGGCGTGCCTGACGAGATCGCCGCCGCGCTGGAGACGATCGGTCTGGCCGAGCGGACCGCGGACCTCGCCGGGACGCTCGCGCACGGCCAGAAGCAGTGGCTGGAGATCGGCATGCTGCTGGTGCAGGACGCGCGACTGCTGCTGCTGGACGAGCCGGTCGCCGGGATGAGCCATGAGGAACGCGACGCCACCGGCGTCCTGTTGG
>NZ_JBEYSL010000394.1:0-6433 GCF_040642735.1 Micromonospora sp. NPDC047753
GCGCGGCCAACGGCGTCCTGACCCAGACCCTCGGCCGCCTGCCCACGGTGGCCGACATCGCCTCCTACCTCGACGTGTCCGAGGAGACCGTCCTGACGACGCGGGCCGGGACGGCGCGGCTCCACGCGGCACCGACGGGGCGTCTGCCGGCACCGACGGTCTGACCGGGCACGCTGTGGGCAATCTGGTGCTCTGCGGCCTCATGGAGCTGCTCGGCGACCCGGTGGCCGCGCTGGAGCACGCCGGCGCGATGCTCGGCGCGGTGGGCCGGGTGTTGCCGATGTCCCGCCAACCGGTCGGCATCGAGGCGCGGGTACGCGGTGCCGACCCGGCCGCCCCGGACGACGTGTGCACTGTCAGTGGTCAGCACCAGGTGGCCGTGACCACCGGGCGGGTCGAGTCGTTGCGCCTCACCCCGAGCGCTCCACCGGCGTGCGCCGAGGCCATCGAGGCGATCCGGGCGGCCGATTGGTTGATCTTCGGGCCGGGCAGCTGGTACACGAGTGTGCTTCCGCACCTGCTGGTGCCGCAGTTGGCCGACGCGATCGTGTCCACCTCGGCCCGGCGGCTGGTTACCTTGAACCTCGCCGCGGAGAAGGAGACCCTGGGGCTCTCCGTCGCCGATCATCTCGCGGCACTGCACTGGTACCTGCCCGAACTCAAGGTCGATCTTGTGCTCGCCGACGCCAAGGCGGTGGGTGACCCCGAACCGGTCGAACGTGCGGCAGAATCGCTGGGTGCCCGCCTGGTCCTCGCCCCCGTCGCCGTTGTCGACGGGACTCCCCGCCATGATCCGGCTGCTCTGGGCGCCGCGCTGGTGCCTGTCCTGGGCGCCGATCGTTAGACACGTACGTAATCTCCGGCGACACGCCGGAACAGGTCCGTGAGGGGACGCACAATGGCGATGACGGCCGCGGTCAAGGACGAGCTGAGTCGGGTCGACGTGCCCAAGCCCTGCTGCCGACGGGCGGAGATGGCCGCGCTGCTGCGCTTCGCCGGCGGGCTGCACATCGTCTCCGGCCGCGTGGTGGTGGAGGCGGAACTGGACACCGGGGCGGTCGCCCGGCGGCTGCGCCGGGAGGTCGCCGAGGTCTACGGCTACCCCAGCGAGATCCACGTGCTGGCCTCCGGTGGGCTGCGCAAGGGCAGCCACTTCATCGTGCGGGTGGTCAAGGACGGCGAGGCCCTCGCGCGGCAGACCGGCCTGCTCGACGTGCGGGGTCGCCCGGTGCGGGGGCTGCCCCCACACGTGGTGGCAGCCAACGTCTGCTGCGCGGTCTCCGCGTGGCGGGGCGCGTTCATGGCCCACGGCTCGCTCACCGAGCCCGGCCGCTCCAGCGCGCTGGAGATCACCTGCCCGGGGCCGGAGTCCGCGCTGGCGCTGGTCGGCGCTGCCCGCCGCATCGGCATCACCGCGAAGAACCGCGAGGTACGCGGGGTGGATCGGGTGGTCGTCAAGGACGGCGACGCGATCGCCGCGCTGCTCACCCGGATCGGCGCGCACTCCAGCGTGCTGGCCTGGGAGGAGCGTCGGGTACGCCGCGAGGTGCGGGCCACCGCCAACCGGCTCGCCAACTTCGACGACGCCAACCTGCGCCGCTCGGCGCGGGCGGCGGTCGCCGCGGCCGCCCGGGTCACCCGTGCGCTGGAGATCCTCGCCGACGAGGCGCCCAACCACCTGACCGACGCCGGTCGGCTGCGTCTGGAGCACCGGCAGGCGTCGCTGGAGGAACTGGGCGCCCTGGCCGACCCCCCGCTGACCAAGGACGCCATCGCGGGACGGATCCGCAGGCTCCTGGCGCTGGCCGACAAGCGGGCCCGCGACCTTGGCATCCCGGATACGGAAGCGGCAGTCACGCCCGACATGCTCGTGGTCTGATAGGACGGTGGGGCCGCACGGTGCGACCGGGAGCGCGACCCGGCGCAGCGTGGTCTCGCACGCTCGGATAAGGTCGCTGAGTACGGCAAGGGGGCCGACACCGGCCTTTCTCGTCGTGCCCACCGCCTCGGGCGGTCAGGTCCTCAGACCGCGCGGCGGGGTGGCCGAGATGAACCGTCGACGGCCGGCTCCAACGGTCGGCGCACACCATTCCCGCCGGCCCGTTGTCTGAAGCCGGCGGACCAGAACGCGAGGAGATGGGACCTGTGACCATCCGGGTTGGCATCAACGGCTTTGGCCGAATCGGCCGTAACTTCTTCCGGGCAGTGCTGGCGTCTGACGCCGACATCGAGGTCGTGGCGGTGAACGACCTGACCGACAACGCCACGCTCGCCCACCTGCTCAAGTACGACAGCATCCTCGGTCGCCTGCCGTACGAGGTCAAGGCCAACTCCGACGAGATCACCGTCGGTGGCAAGACCATCAAGGCGTACGCCGAGAAGGACCCGTCGAAGCTGCCGTGGGGCGAGGTCGGCGCCGACGTCGTCATCGAGTCGACCGGCTTCTTCACCGACGCCACCAAGGCCAAGGCGCACGTCGACGGTGGGGCCAAGAAGGTCATCATCTCCGCCCCGGCGAAGAACGAGGACGTCACCGTCGTCATGGGTGTCAACCACGACACCTACGACCCGGCGAAGCACACCATCATCTCCAACGCCTCGTGCACCACCAACTGCCTCGCGCCGATGGCGAAGGTCCTGCACGACACGTTCGGCATCCAGCACGGTCTGATGACGACGATCCACGCGTACACCCAGGACCAGAACCTCCAGGACGCGCCGCACTCGGACCTGCGTCGTGCCCGGGCCGCCGCGCTGAACATCGTCCCGACCTCGACCGGTGCCGCCAAGGCGATCGGCCTGGTCCTGCCGGACCTCAAGGGCAAGCTCGACGGCTACGCCCTGCGGGTGCCGATCCCGACCGGCTCGGTCACCGACCTCACCGTCAACGTGGGTCGCGAGACCACCGTGGACGAGGTCAACGCCGCGCTGAAGGCCGCCGCGGACGGCCCGCTCAAGGGCATCCTGGTCTACAACGAGGACCCGATCGTCTCCACCGACATCGTGACCGACCCGGCGTCGTGCATCTTCGACGCGCCGCTGACCAAGGTCGTCGGCAACCAGGTCAAGGTCGTCGGCTGGTACGACAACGAGTGGGGCTACTCCAACCGCCTCGTCGACCTCGTCAAGCTGGTCGGTTCGTCGCTGTGAGCATCCGGACCCTCGACGACCTGCTCGCCGAGGGGGTGTCGGGTCGGCGCGTGCTGGTGCGCGCCGACCTGAACGTCCCGCTCGACAAGCAGACCGGTGCGATCACGGATGACGGGCGCATCCGCGCGGTGCTGCCGACCCTCGGCGCGCTGGTCGAGGCCGGCGCGAAGGTGGTCGTCTGTTCGCACCTGGGCCGCCCGAAGGGCGCTCCGGACCCGCAGTTCAGCCTGGGCCCGGTCGCCGGGCGGCTCGGTGAGCTGCTGGGCGCGCCGGTGCACTTCGCCACCGACACCGTGGGTGAGTCGGCCCGCGCCACCGTCGCCGACCTGGCTGACGGCCAGGTCGCCCTGCTGGAGAACCTGCGTTTCAACGCGGGCGAGACCAGCAAGGACGAGGCCGAGCGGGGCGCCTTCGCCGACCAGCTCGCCGCGTTCGGCGACGCGTACGTGGACGACGCGTTCGGTGCCGTGCACCGCAAGCACGCCAGCGTCTTCGACGTGCCGGCCCGGTTGCCGCACGTCGCGGGCCGGCTGGTGCTGCGTGAGGTCGAGGTGCTCTCCAAGCTCACCGGTGACCCCGAGCGCCCGTACGTCGTGGTGCTCGGTGGGTCGAAGGTGTCCGACAAGCTCGCCGTGATCGAGGCTCTGCTGCCCACTGTCGACCGGCTGCTCATCGGTGGCGGGATGTGTTTCACCTTCCTCAAGGCCCAGGGCCTGGAGGTGGGCACCTCGCTGCTGGAGAAGGACATGGTCGACACCTGCCGCAACCTGCTGGAGCGGTCCGACGGCAAGATCATGCTGCCGGTCGACGTGGTGGTGGCGGACGCGTTCGCTCCGGACGCGGCGCACGACACGGTGCGGGTCGATGGCATCCCGAGCCACCGGCTCGGCCTGGATGTCGGCCCGGAGACGGTGGCTGGCTTCAGCGCCGCGCTGTCCCAGGCGAAGACGATCTTCTGGAACGGCCCGATGGGTGTGTTCGAGATGCCGGCCTTCGCTGCGGGCACCCGGGGGATCGCCGAGGCGATCACCAAGGCCGACGCGTTCAGCGTCGTCGGTGGCGGTGACTCCGCCGCGGCCGTCCGTGCCCTGGGGCTGGACGAGTCGTCCTTCGGGCACATCTCCACCGGTGGTGGCGCCTCCCTGGAATACCTCGAGGGCAAGACCCTCCCCGGCATCGCGGCCCTGGAGAACTGAATGTCGAGCACCACCCGCCGGCCGCTGATGGCCGGCAACTGGAAGATGAACCTCAACCACCTCGAGGCCAACCTGCTGGTGCAGAAGCTGGCGGCGAGCCTCACCGAGAAGCAGCTCACCGACGTCGAGACGGTGGTGCTGCCACCCTTCACCGACCTGCGCACCGTGCAGACCGCGGTGGACGGGGACAAGCTGCTGATCGGCTACGGCGGGCAGGACCTCTCCCCGCACGCGGCCGGCGCGTACACCGGGGACATCTCCGGGCCGCTGCTGGCCAAGCTCGGCTGCACGTACGTGGTGGTCGGGCACTCCGAGCGGCGGGCCTACCACCACGAGGACGACGCGCTGGTCAACGCCAAGGTCAAGGCGGCGCTGACGCACGGCCTGACGCCGATCCTGTGCGTGGGGGAGGGGCTTGACGTCCGCGAGCAGGGCACCCACGTGGCGCACTGCTCCGACCAGCTCGACGGGGGCCTCGCCGGGCTCACCCCCGAGCAGGTGCGGCAGGTCGTGATCGCGTACGAGCCGGTCTGGGCGATCGGCACCGGCAAGACCGCGACCCCGGACGACGCCCAGGAGGTCTGCGGGGCGGTGCGTCAGCGACTGGCGGAACGCTTCGACCAGGAGACCGCCGACCAGGTTCGGGTCCTCTACGGCGGGTCGGTCAAGGCGTCAAACATCGCCTCGATCATGGCCCAACCGGACGTGGACGGGGGCCTGGTGGGGGGCGCCAGCCTGGACGCCGAGGAATTCGCTCAGATCTGCAGGTTCCCGGAGCACCTCGCCCGCTGATCGCTCGGTATCCTTGACACCGCCCGTCCGCCGGTCGGTGCCGCCGTGCCCGATCAGACCGGGCGAGGATCGCTACGAGAGGAACTGACCCCAGCCATGCCGATCTGGTTCGCATACACGTTGATCGTGTTGCTGGTCATCACGAGCATTCTGCTCACCCTGCTGATCCTGCTGCACCGTGGCAAGGGTGGCGGTCTGTCGAGCATGTTCGGCGGTGGCGTCAGCTCCAGCCTCGCCGGCTCCTCGGTCGCCGAGAAGAACCTGGACCGCTACACCGTTCTGGTGAGCGTCGTCTGGTTCGCCGCCATCATCGGGCTCGGGCTCTGGCTGCGCCTCCAAATGAACAGCGGCGCCTGAGCAGGCTCAGTAAGTCGTACAATCTGCGCGCGGTTCGTCACTCGACGGGCCGCGCGCAGGCTTTTCTCCGCTGCACCGCGTCGCCCGCCGCTCCACCCCCGAAGACGGCGGGTCCCCTCCGACGACAGGAGCGAGCAGCCGTGCCGAATGGCAACGTTATCCGGGGAGCCCGGGTCGGGTCCGCACCGATGCGCCCCGACGAGCGGCACCAACCCGCCCCCCGACAGGACGTCACCTACTGGTGCCGTAACGACCACCGGGTCGACATTCGGATCGCCGCGGACGTCGAACCGCCGCCTCTGTGGGACTGCCCCCGCTGTGGCCTACCCGCCGGTCGGGACGCCCAGAACCCGCCAGGTCGGGTCCGCGCCGAACCGTACAAGAGCCACCTGGCGTACGTGAAGGAGCGGCGCACCGCCGAGGAGGGCGAGGCCCTGCTGAACGAGGCGCTCGCCGCTCTGCGTCGCCGGCGCGGCGAGTAGCGGAGCCGAGTTCAGCGCAGGCTGCGCAGCTTCGCCGGTACGTCGGCTGCCGCCGCCCGGTCGAGCAGCCAGCGGGTGCGGTTCACGCCGCGCACACCGGCCGCCGGCAACTGCACCGGGCCTGCGCCGGCCAACGCCATACCCACCGCGCGAGCCTTGTCGGCGCCGGCGGCCACCAGCCAGACCTCCTCGGCGGTGTTGATCGCCGGCAGGGTGAGGGTGGTCCGCGTCGGCGGCGGCTTGGGGCTGCCCCGCACCGCGCTCACCGGCCGGGTCTCGTAGCCCACCGGGTGCTCGGGGAAGACCGAGGCCACGTGGCCGTCCTCGCCGACGCCCAGCATCAGCACGTCGAAGTGCGGCAGTGTGGCGTGCCCGGGCCGGGCGGCGCGGGCCAGCTCCTGCGCGTACTCGGCAGCCGCCGCCTCGGGGTCGTTGCCGGCCGGGCCGTCCGAGGCC
>NZ_JBEYSL010000395.1:0-6421 GCF_040642735.1 Micromonospora sp. NPDC047753
GGGACGGCTCGTCGGCCGGTGTTTGTGCTGCTCGGGCCCTTTCCGCCGGCTCGGACCGGTTGGCCGACCTCACCTGACCTGCGCCAAATGCGTGGACCTCGTCGATCACGGCGGGGTTCTGGCCGGCGATCTCCTCGGCGACGAAGATGCCCTGCTGGAAGCCGCGGTGCGCGAGCTGGAGGCCGGGCACGATGTCGCCGACCGCGTAGACGTTCGGCACGCTGGTGCGCAGCCGCTCGTCGGTCAGCACGAAGCCGCGGTCCATCTTGACGCCCTGCTCCTCGTACCCGAGGTTGGCGGTGTTCGGGCCGCGACCCACGGCGACGAGCAGCAGCTCCGCCTCGACGGTCTCGCCGCCCTGGATGGTCAGCTTGACGCCGCCCTCGGTCTTCTCGACCTTCTCGAACGGCTTGCCGACCTTGAAGTTGATCTTCCGCTTGCGGAACGCCCGCTCCAGCGCCTTGGACGACTCCTCGTCCTCGGCGGCGACCAGCCGGGGCAGCGCCTCGACGATCGTCACGTCCACGCCGAAGGACTTCCACACGCTGGCGAACTCGACGCCGATCACACCGCCACCGAGCACGATCACTGACGACGGCACCCGGTCCATCGTGAGGGCGTGGTCGCTGGTGATGATCCGCTCGCCGTCGACCTCCAGGCCGGGCAGGCTCTTCGCGTACGAGCCGGAGGCCAGGACGATGTTGCGGCCGGTGTAGCGCTTGCCGTCCACCTCGACCACGTTCTTACCGACCAGCTTGCCGGCACCCTCGACGATCGTGATGCCCTTGTTGCCCTTCAACATGCCCTGCAGGCCCTTGTAGAGGCGGGCGATCACGCCGTCCTTGTACGAGTTGACGCCGGCCATGTCGATGCCGATCAGCTCGGCCTTGACCCCGAACTGCTCCGACTCACGGGCCTGGTCGGCGATCTCGGCGGCGTGCAGCAGAGCCTTCGTCGGGATGCAGCCGTTGTGCAGGCAGGTGCCGCCGAGTTTGCCCTTCTCGACCAGCGCGACCTTCAGGCCCAGCTGGACGGCGCGCAGCGCGGTCGCGTAGCCGCCGCTGCCACCTCCGAGAATGACAATGTCGAAGGTCGCTTCGTTCGGCTCGCTCACGTCCAACTCCCAGGTCGCGTCGCTGCATCGGGGGTCACAGAGGTGTAACACGGACACACCCCACCTCGGTCATCTTGTCACCACTGGGCACAGGGTGCGTACCGAGGTGCCCAACGACACGTCATCGACACGTACCCTTGGCACCGTTGTCGATGACGCTCGGTGGGGGAGAGAACCGGTGGGCTTGTTCCGGCGCCGCAAACAGGCGGCTGTGCCGAGCCATGACCGTGCTGCCAGTCGTGGGGATCTGGACCATTTGGAGAACTTCATCCGGAGTCGGCGCGGCGTCGAGGCGTACATCGAACCCCGTACGACGGTGACCGAGACCACCGTCATCCTGATCGCCGACGACGGGGAGTGGACCCGTCGGCGCATCGACGGCCCGGACGGAGCCCGGCGCTTCGCGTACCGGATGGGCATCCCGGTCTACGACGTCCGGCTGATGGGCTACCCGCAGCGGATGCGTGACTTCAACGAACGCCGCAAACGTCGCCCCGAGCGGTAGTGAAAGGGGCCCCCGGCGTCGACCGGGGGCCCCTCGCTTTCCGTTCCGTCAGCCGTTGGCGGCGACATCCTCGACGAGCTGCACCAGCGTGCGGACCGGAACGCCGGTGCCGCCCTTGGTCCAGTAGCCGGTCGGCTCGCCCGAGTGGTAGCCCGGACCGGCGATGTCGATGTGCGCCCACGCCACGTCGTCGGTCACGAACTCACGCAGGAACACGCCGCCCTGCAGCATGTGACCGGCCCGGTCCATCCCGGCGTTGACCTGCGAGATGTCCGCCACGTCCGACTCCATGCCCTTACGGACGTCGTCGGGCAGCGGCATCGGCCAGGCTGGCTCGCCGACGGCGTCGCCGGCCACCTTCACCCGGTCGCACAGCTGCGGGGTGCCCATCACGCCGGCCATCCGCTTGCCCAGCGAGATGACCTGGCCGCCGGTCAGGGTGGAGGTCTCGAACAGGTAGTCGGTGCCGTCCGCGCAGGCACGGGCCATGGCGTCGCCCAGGATCATCCGGCCCTCGGCGTCGGTGTTGAGCACCTCGACCCGCTTGCCGTTGAACATGGTGATCACGTCACCCGGCCGGTAGCTGGTGCCCGACGGCATGTTCTCCGCCATCGGCAGGTACGCGCTGACCGCCACCGTCGGCTTCAGCGCGGCGATCGCCAGCATGGCCGCGCCCACCGCGGCGGCGCCCGCCATGTCGGACTTCATCTCCCACATGCCCTGCGCCGGCTTGATCGAGATGCCGCCGGTGTCGAAGGTGATGCCCTTACCGACCAGCGCGACCCGCTTGCCGTTGCCGCCGCCCTGCGGGGTGTAGGTCAGCTTCACCAGCCGCGGCGGGGCCTCCGAGCCCTGCCCGACCGCGACGATGCCGCCGTACCCGCCAGCGGCCAGCGCCGCCTCGTCGAGCACCTCGACGCCGAGGCCCGCCTCGCGCGCCGCGCTGGCGACCGCGTCGGCGAACGACGGCGGACGCAGCTCGTTCGGCGCGGTGTTCACCCAGTCCCGGCTGAGCCGGACCGCGCCCGCCACCGCCTGCGCCCGGACGACCTCCGCCTGGGCGCCCGCGTCGCCGGCGTCCGGCACCGCGATGAGCACCTCGGCCACCGGCTCACGCCGGGTCGGCTGGGGCCGGGTCTTGTAACCGGGGAACCGGTACCCACCCAGCAGCGCGCCCTCGGCGACCGCGCGCAGCTCGGCCGACGCGTCCGCGTCGTCCGGCAGCGGCAGCGCCAGCGCGACAGTGGGCGCGCCCGCCAGAGCCCGGATCGCCGCACCCGCGGCCCGGCGCAGCGTCTCCGGGGCCGGGGCGGCACCCGACGGCTCCGGGCCGAGCCCGACCGCGGTGACCAGCGGGGCGGTCACGGTGCCCAGCGTGGCCAGCTTGATCACCTCACCCGGCCCGCCGGTCGCGCCGAGCAGCGCGAGGGTCTCGGTCAGCTTGCCGTCGAACGCGGCAGCGATGCTCTCGGCGCCGCTGGCGAGCAGCAGGGTGCCGGCGAGGCCGCTGGTGGCGCCCTGCTCTCCGGTCTGGCTGTGCACGCCGATCACGATCGCGTCGACGGCGAGCTCCGCCGGGTCGGTGTCGACCAGGCTCAGGTTGGTGGTGCGGGGTGAAGTCACTGAAGCTACTCCGGGCGGGCCGGGCCGGTCGCGGCGTCGCGTACCAGCGGTGAAGGTCTCCGGCGGAACCTACCCGCCGGACGTCATGGCTGTCCCGCCGACAGCGCCAGCGGGCTCCCGCCGATGCTAACCAGCGACGTTGCCCCCGGTAAGTTGCCACCCATGACCGACGTGACCTCCGACGCTGCCGCGACCCGGCTGCGCCGTTCCCCGCTGCACGAGCGGCACACCGCCGCCGGAGCCAAGTTCGCCCCCTTCGGGGGCTGGGAAATGCCCCTGGAGTACGCCGGCGGCGGGGTGCTCAAGGAGCACACCGCGGTGCGTACGGCGGTCGGGGTCTTCGACGTGTCACACCTGGGCAAGGCCCGGGTGAGCGGCCCCGGCGCGGCCGACTTCGTCAACTCCTGCCTCAGTAACGACCTGGGCCGGATCGGCCCGGGCCGGGCGCAGTACACGCTCTGCTGTGACGACGCCACCGGCGGTGTGGTGGACGACATCATCGCCTACCTCTACGCCGACGACCACGTCTTCCTCATTCCGAACGCGGCGAACACCGCCGAGGTGGTGCGCCGGTTGCGCGCCGCCGCTCCCGCGCAGGTGACAGTCACCGACGAGCACGAGGCGTACGCGGTGCTGGCCGTGCAGGGTCCCCGCTCGGCCGAGTTGCTGGCCGCCCTGGACCTGCCCACCGAACACGGCTACATGAGCTTCTCCGCCGCGAGCCTCGCCGGGGTGGAGCTGACCGTCTGCCGCACCGGCTACACGGGTGAGCTGGGCTACGAGCTGGTGGTGCCGGCGGAGCACGCGGTCACCGTCTGGGATGCGCTCTTTACCGCCGGCGCGGCGTTCGAGCTGCGCGCCTGTGGGCTCGCCGCCCGGGACACGCTGCGGACCGAGATGGGTTACCCGCTGCACGGGCAGGACCTCTCCCTGGACATCAGCCCGGTGCAGGCCCGCTCCGGCTGGGCGGTCGGCTGGGACAAGCCGGCCTTCTGGGGCCGCGACGCGCTGCTCGCCGAGAAGGCCGCCGGCCCCCGGCGTACGCTGCGCGGCCTGGTGGCCGTCGACCGGGCGATCCCACGGCCCGGCATGACCCTGCACGTGGGCGACACCCAGGTGGGTGAGGTGACCAGCGGCACCTTCAGCCCGACGAGGAAGCAGGGCATCGCGCTGGCCCTGCTGGACACCGACGCCAACCTGACCGACGGCGACGAGGTCGAGATCGACATCCGAGGCCGCCGAGCCCCCCTGAAGCTGACCAAACCCCCCTTCGTAACCCCCTCAGTGAAGTAACCCCACCCCTGGCCCCACCCCCAGACCTGGTTGATCATGAAGTTATTGCCACGACACGCCGACGGCGGTGGCAACAACTTCATGATCAACGCGGAGAGGGGGCCGGGCGGACCGGGAGTGGGCGGGGGAGCGGGGGGGGGGTTAGCGCGAGGGGGTTGGGGGTTCGCCGGAGTCCAGGACTGCCTGGGTCCAGCCGCCTTCGATGACGCCTGTGGCGTCCAGGACGGCCCAGTCGACCACGTCGGTCGTCTCCACGACCACGGGGGCGCCGATGCGGACGCTCTGGTCGGTGTTGGCGTCGCTGGCGCTCACGCCGACGATGCGTTCCGGGGTCTCCCACGACGTGACGCCCGCCCAGACGTACTCCGGGCCGTCGTCTCCGGGCAGGCCGTACTTCACCACCAGTTGTGACTCGGTGGGGAGAAGGCCAGCGACGAACCGGGCCCGAGCGTCATCCAGCGAGGCCCGGGCGGTGGCGACCGCACGGCTCATCGCGTCACCGGAGCGGGCGTAGCGCACGTCCGGCTGGATGCCGGAGAACAGGGTCGCGCAGGCGGCGGCGTAGTAGCGCCCGTCCGGGCCGGGGTGCCCGGCCGGCGGGCGCAGGCTGAGGAACGAGTCGGCCTCCGGGTCGGTCGCCGGGTCCAGTTCGAGGCGCAGCAGCACCGGGGCGGTGGCGCCGTGCTGCTCCGGGTTGCCGTACGCCACAGCGATGTCGTGCCCGGTGACAGTGGCCAGCACCGGGAGCTGCACGAACGCCGGCACCTCCTCGCCGGTGAGCCCGTCGGTCCAGTCCCGCAGCAGTCGGCGGGCCGCCCCGGTCATCACCGCACCCCAGGCCCGGGTGAGGTGGTCGGGCACCCCCTGGGTCTGCAACTCCAGCAGACCGAAGCGGCGCAGCCCCTTGGTGGTGAACCACAGGCCCTCGGTGTCCGACGAGTACGGCACCAGCACCCAGTCGACAAGTCGGATGCGGCCCTGCTCGTCGGGGAGGGAGCGCAGCGCGGTCGCCGGGTCGAGGAACTGGAGGCCGAAGACGTCCACCACGTCGCTGTCGACGGATTCCGCCACGGCTGCCGCGACCGCCCGCGCGGCCCACTCGTGCGCGGGTGGCCAACCGGGCCGATACTCGGCCTGTACGACCACCAGGTGCGTCGCCGCCGCCAGCCGGTCCAGTTGCTCCTTGGTGGCACCGAACGCGGTGAGCAGGTCCGGTGGCAGCTCGGGGAACTCGGCGATCGGCCGGGTCTCGACGCTCATCAGCGGGCTGTCGAGCATCTGCCGGGCCAGCCCGTGCACCGGCTCGGCCAGTCGGCCGGTCAGGGCCGCCACCGCGGTCTTCGCACTGACCTTCGGTAGCCCCGCCATCGGCACCAGGTAGGTCGCGCTGAGCGACTCCGGCACCGGGACGGGCAGGAAGTCGTCCGTGATGAGCATTGTGGGTTCCCCCGGTGGCCGCGCCGGTGTTGTCGAGCCGAACGCTACCCGGCCCGCCGGGCCCGGTTCAGCCGGACAGCACCAGACCCAGGTAGACCAGCGTGGTGACCACCTCGACGGTCGCGCCGAGGACGTCACCGGTGATCCCGCCGAGGCGGCGTACCACGTGGTTGAGCAGCGGTAGCGCGACGGCGGTCGCGGCGACGACGGCCAGCGGCCCCTGCCATGGACGGCCCGGCACCGCGGGCACCGCCAGCAGCACGACGGCGACCGCGCCGGCGGCCACCGCCACCGGGCCGACAGTGCCGGCGATCGTGCCCACCGCCCCCGGGTGGCGCTGCTGGACATCCGGATGCCGCGGTTGGACGGGTTGGCCGCCGCCGCCGAGATCCGCCGGGTTGCTCACCCAGGGCGCCGCCGGCACCGCGCTGACCTGGATGGATGCCCGG
>NZ_JBEYSL010000396.1:0-6389 GCF_040642735.1 Micromonospora sp. NPDC047753
GCAGACCGGCACTGTCACCACCTGGCCCCGGGTGCCGAGCGCTGTGGTGGCGGAGCTGTACCGGCGTAGCCGGCCCCCCGAGCCGACCGCCCCCCGCACTCTCGACCCGTCGACCCTGCTGGTCCGGGAGATCCATCGGGGTGCCACCCCGAACACCGCCGCGCACCTGACCATCGACGGACGGATCTGGACGGCCCAGGGCACGAAGGCCGACGTGCCACTCAACCATCACCCGCTGGTCCGCGATTATCTCGACCAGCTGCCGCCCGGTGAGTTGGTTCGCGGCGGGGCGGCGCACGCTGAGCTGATCGTGGTCTCCGACGTCCTGCACGAGTACGACCACCGCCGCGCCGCCGAGGGCATCGCGCCGATGGGGCGGGCCGAGGCAGCGGCGCTGCTGGAGGGGGCCCGCTTCGAGATCTTCCGGGTCCGTGAGCCGGGCGACCCCACTGGCGGGCCCGCCGAACGGCCCTGCGACTCGTGCATCTCCTTCCTGGTCCGGGCGAACGTCCTCCCGGAGTCGGCTCGCGCCTGGACCGAGACCTGGAACGCGCCGGAGGCACCCGACCCCGATCCTGGGCGGTTCCCGGTGGAGGTCGCGAACGCGCTGGTCGCGGCCGGTTGGCAGCCACACATCGGGGATCAGATCATGGCCGCCGCCGCCGTACGGGACGTCACGTCGGTGCCGGGGCGCAGCCATCGGCACGAGGTCTTTCCCGCCGCGGTGGAGGCGCTCACCGCGTTCCCCAGCCTGGTCGGTGCGCGACGCGGCCGGGGCGAGCAGGTGTGGGTCTCCCGTTTCGACATCCGCCCGCACGCCATCGCGCACACCGCCGACAGCCTCGCGGACTTCGGCGCGGTGCTGGGCGTACGCCTCTTTCCGATCGGCACCGAGCAGCAGGACAGCATCCTGGCGGTGGACGAGCGCGGCCGGGTCTTCGCGCTCGACCAGGCCGGCGAGTGGTTCCTCGGCGACACCATCGACGCCGCGCTGACCACCCTGCTGCTCGGCCGCGCACCCGCCCGGGTGCGCGACGACGGCACCTGGCCGGCCGACCCGAGTTAGAGCGTGAGGCCGGTCAGCACCATGACCCGGGCCTCGGTGTAGTCGTCCATCGCGCTGCGCAGCCCTTCCCGGCCGACGCCGCTGCCCTTCACTCCGCCGTAGGGCATCTGGTCGGCGCGGTACGACGGCACGTCACCGATGATCACTCCGCCCACCTCCAGCGCGCGGGCGGCGGCGAAGGCCACGTCCAGGCGCCGCGTGAAGACGCCGGCCTGCAAGCCGTACGCCGAGTCGTTGACAGCTGTGAACGCGGCCTGGTCGTCGGCGACCGGGGTGACCACCAGCACCGGCCCGAACACCTCCTCGGCCACGACCTTGGCGTTCGCCGGCACGCCGGTGAGCACGGTCGGGGGGTAGGTCGCGCCGTCGCGGAGGCCGCCCACCTCGACGGTGCCGCCGGCGGCGACCGCCTCGGCCACCCACGTCTCGACCCGGCGGGCCGCGTCCTCGGACACCATCGGCCCGACGTCGGTCAGCTCGGACGCGGGGTCTCCGGTCCGCAGCCCTCGCACGGCCGCCACCAGTCGGGGCAGGAAGTCGGCGTGCAGGGCGTGGTGCACGTACACCCGCTGGACGGCGATGCACGACTGGCCGGCCTGGTAGTTGGCGAACGTCGCGATGCGCTGCGCGGCGAAGTCCAGGTCCTCGTCGGCGGTCCAGTCCGCGCAGAGCACCGCGGCGGCGTTGCCGCCCAACTCCAGCGTCACGTGCTTCTGCGGCGCGGCGCGGCGGATGGCCGCGCCGACCGGCCCGGAGCCGGTGAACGACACCACGGGTAGCCGGGGTTCGGTGACCAGTTCGGCGGCGCGGTCGTTGGGCAGCGGCAGCACCGAGAACATCCCGGCCGGGAGGTCGGTCTCGGCCAGCAGCTCGCCGAGCAGCAGCGCGGTCAGGGGCGTCGCGGGCGCGGGCTTGACGATGATCGGCGCCCCGACGGCGATGGCCGGCGCCACCTTGTGGGCGACGAGGTTGAGCGGGAAGTTGAACGGCGTGATGCCCAGCACCGGCCCGCGCGGCACCCTGCGGACCAGGGCGATCCGCCCCTCGGCGGCCGGGTCGGTGTCGAGTCGTTGCAACTCGCCGGAGAAGCGGCGGGCCTCCTCGGCAGCCCACCGGAAGGTCGACACCGCACGCCCGACCTCGGCGCGGGCCCACTTGAGCGGCTTGCCGTTCTCCGCGGTGATCAGGGCGGCGATCTCGCCCGCGCGCTCGGCGAGCCGCCGGGACACGTGGTCGAGGGCCGCCGCGCGGGCGTGCGCGGGCAGGGCCGCGGCCTGCGCGGCCACACCGGCCGCCGCGGCGACGGCGGCGTCGACCTGTTCGGGCGTGGCGACTGTGGTACGCCCCACCGGGCGGCCGTCGTACGGGTGGTGGACGGTCAACTCACCCTCGCCGGTGGCGGGGCGGGAGGCGACGAAGATGGGTACGGGCTCCACGCGGAGCAGAGTAGCCGAGCGACCAGCCGACGGAAACAGTCGCGATAACCCTTGTCTGCCGCGAATTCAGTAGCGAAGATGGCAGGGAGATTGCGATAACCGCCGCAGAATCGCGCCCCCGGCCCCCTCGGAGTGATCCCTCATGAGTGACCAGCAGCAGCTGCGCAACTTCGTCAACGGCTCCTACGTCGACCCGTCCGATGGCGGTTACGCCGACCTGGTCGACCCCTGCACGGGTGAGGTGTTCGCCCAGGCCCCGGTCTCCGGCGCCGCCGACGTGGACGCGGCGATGAACGCCGCCGCCACCGCCTTCGAGAGCTGGCGGGAGGTCACCCCGGCCGAGCGGCAGCGGGCACTGCTCAAGCTCGCCGACGCCGTGGAGGCGCGCGCCGCCGAGCTGGTCGACGCCGAGGTGCGCAACACCGGCAAGCCCCGCCAGCTCACCGCCGATGAGGAGCTTCCCCCGGCGGTGGACCAGTTCCGGTTCTTCGCCGGTGCCGCCCGGATGTTGGAGGGGCGGTCCGCCGGGGAGTACCTGGCCGGGCACACCTCCTACGTGCGGCGTGAGCCGATCGGCGTCTGCGCGCAGGTCACCCCCTGGAACTACCCGCTGATGATGGCGGTCTGGAAGATCGCCCCCGCGCTCGCCGCCGGCAACACAGTGGTACTCAAGCCGTCGGACACCACCCCGGTGTCGACACTGCTGCTCGCCGAGATCGCCGCCGAGTTCTTCCCACCGGGCGTGTTCAACGTGGTCTGCGGCGACCGGGACACCGGTCGCACCCTCGTGTCGCACCCGACCCCGCAGCTGGTGTCGATCACCGGCTCGACCCGCGCGGGCATGGAGGTGGCCGCCGCGGCGGCCCCCGACCTGAAGCGCACCCACCTGGAGTTGGGCGGAAAGGCCCCGGTGGTGATCTTCGACGACGCGGACGTGGCCGCGGCCGCCGAGGCCATCGCGATGGGCGGCTACTTCAACGCCGGGCAGGACTGCACAGCGGCCACCCGGGTGCTGGCCGGCCCCGGCGTCCACGACGACTTCGTGGCGGCGCTCGCCGAGCAGGCCCGCAACACGAAGACCGGCGCACCGGACGACGCCGACGTGCTCTACGGGCCCCTGAACAACGCCAACCAGCTCACCCGGGTCAGCGGTTTCGTGGACCGCCTGCCGGACCACGCGGCGATCCAGACCGGCGGGTCCCGGCAGGGCGAACGCGGCTACTTCTACGCGCCGACAGTGGTCTCCGGGCTGCGTCAGGCCGACGAGATCATCCAGGACGAGGTGTTCGGGCCGGTCATCACCGTGCAGCGCTTCTCCGACGAGGACGAGGCGGTGCGCTGGGCCAACGGCGTCGACTACGGCCTGTCCGCGTCGGTCTGGACGCACGACCACGGCCGGGCCATGCGGATGACCCGTCGACTCGATTTCGGCTGCGTCTGGGTCAACACGCACATCCCGTTCGTCTCCGAGATGCCGCACGGTGGCTTCAAGCACTCCGGGCACGGCAAGGACCTCTCGGTCTACAGCCTGGAGGACTACACCCGGATCAAGCACGTCATGCACAACATCGAGGGCTGACCGGTGAGCGCGAGGAGTGAGCCGGTCTTGCGAGCCCCCCAGCCGCGACCGAAGAGCGGTGCCGCGCCGACGTCCGAGGAGCTGCACAAGCGGCGCGGCGACGCCGTGGCCCGAGGTGTCGGCAGTGTGATCACCTCCTACGTGGACAGTGCGTCCGGCGGGACGATCACCGACGTGGACGGCCGGGAGTGGATCGACTTCGCCGCCGGCATCGCCGTGACCAGCGTGGGCAACTCGGCCCCGAGGGTGGTCGAGGCGGTCCGGGCGCAGGTGGAACGGTTCACCCACACCTGCTTCATGGTCGCGCCGTACGAGTCGTACGTGGCGGTGTGCGAGCAGCTCAACGCGGTGACGCCCGGCGGGTTCGCGAAGCGCTCGGCGTTGTTCAACTCCGGCGCGGAGGCGGTGGAGAACGCCGTCAAGGTCGCCCGGCACGCCACCGGGCGGCCGGCGGTCGTGGTGTTCGACCACGCGTACCACGGCCGGACCAACCTGACCATGGCGTTGACCGCGAAGAACATGCCGTACAAGCACCGGTTCGGGCCGTTCGCCGGGGAGATCTACCGGGTGCCGATGTCGTACCCGCTGCGTGATGGTGGGCTCTCCGGCGTGGAGGCGGCGGCCCGGGGGATCGAGATGATCGAGAAGCAGGTCGGCGCGGAGAACGTCGCCGCGCTGCTCATCGAGCCGATCCAGGGCGAGGGTGGCTTCGTCGTACCCGCGCCGGGTTTCCTGCCCGCGCTGCGCGCGTGGGCGACGGCGGCCGGGGTGGTCTTCGTCGCCGACGAGATCCAGACCGGTTTCTGCCGTACCGGTGACTGGTTCGCCTGTCAGCACGAGGGCGTCGAACCCGACCTGGTGACCCTGGCCAAGGGCATCGCCGGTGGTCTGCCGCTGGCCGCGCTGACCGGTCGGGCCGAGCTGATGGACGCGGTGCACGTCGGTGGGCTCGGCGGCACGTACGGCGGCAACCCGATCGCCTGCGCCGCCGCGCTGGCCACCATCGAGACAATGCGCGAGCTGGACCTGGCCGGTGCGGCCCGACGGATCGAATCGGTGCTGGTCCCCCGGCTGCGGGCCATCGCCGAGCGGGATCCCCGGGTCGCCGAGGTACGCGGCCGGGGCGCGATGCTCGCCGTGGAGCTGGTGCTGCCGGGCACCCTCACCCCCGACCCGGCCGCCACGGCGGCGATCTCGGCGGCCTGTCACGCCGCCGGCCTGCTCACACTGACCTGCGGCACGTACGGCAACGTGCTGCGCTTCCTGCCCCCGCTGGTGATCTCCGACGGGCACCTCACCCGAGGCGCGGACCTCCTCGACGCCGCCTTCGGGTGAGTGGCGGAGGGGCCCGGTGCACGGGCCCCTCCGGCGACGGGCCCGGTGTGCCAGGTCCGTCCGGCGACGGGCCCGGTGTGCCAGGTCCGTCCGGCGACGGGCCCGGTGTGCCGGGCCCGTCGCGCGATGTCAGCGAAGCACCTCGACGGTGTTGCGGCGCACCAGGTTCTTGCCCGGCTCGCGGATCTGCTCCATGGCGGCGGAGTTGAGCAGGACGCAGCTGCCCGACGGGCCGGTCACCGTCACAGTCGTCGCCCGGTTGTTGTCCAGGTTGGTCACCCGCAGCCGGGTGCCCACCGGGAACTGCCCACTGGTCGCCGCCGGACCGGCCGCCTCCTCGAAGAAGGTGATCGCCCCGGAGCACACCGACTGGGGCGCCGGGCCGGGCACGCCGGGAGACGCGACGCCGGGACGGACCGTGCCGGGGGCCGGAGCGCCGGCGGGCGGGGCCGCGCCGTCGACGCGTTCCACCACGTTGCGGCGGATCACATTCTTGCCGGGCTCGCGGACCAGCTCCATGGCAGCGGAGTTGAGCAGCACACAACTGCCCGACGGGCCGGTCACCGTCACAGTGGCCGCCCGGTTGTTGTCCAGGTTGGTCACCCGCAGCCGGGTGCCCACCGGGAACCGGTCGCTGGTCGCCGCCGGCGCCCCGCCCTCCGCGGAGAAGGTGACCGAACCGGAGCAGACCGACGACCGTGCCGGGGCCGTGTCGGCGAACCCGAAGCTGGTCCCCACCGACACGCCCACCGCGGCGAGCACCGCCACACTCGCTGCCAGCACGTGCCTGCGCTGCACCCTCATCGCCGTCACTCCCGTCCTCGGTGGTGTTCTTCACCCACCGGTACGGACCGGAGCGTCCTACCGTTCAGCCGGCACGGGTATCGATCGCGCGGCGACCAGGTCCACCGGGCCGTACCGGGTGCTCGGGGCCCTGGTTATCAGCGCCCAGTAACGGTCGCCGTACGACCAG
>NZ_JBEYSL010000397.1:0-6360 GCF_040642735.1 Micromonospora sp. NPDC047753
ACCGACCATACGCCGGACGAGGCCGGCAAGGTGAAGAGCACCGTGCTGGATCCGACGGGGGTGCGTCGGACCAACACCTTCACCTACGACTACAACGGCAACGTCAAGCAGACGGTCCGGACCGGGAACCCGTCGAATCTGAACTGGGAGGTACTGGCTACCTCCGAGGTCGTCGACTACACCTACGACGACGCCGGCAACGTCCTCACCGAGAAGGTCACCGCCGGCAGCAACACCCGGGTGACCAGCTACACGTACGACAGGCGCGGCCTGCGCACCTCGGTCACCGACCCGCGTGGAAATGTGAGCGGCGCCGACAAGGCGAAGTTCACCAGCACCTTCCGCTACGACGAGCTGGGCCGCCAGGTCGGGCAGAGCGGCCCGACCGTCCTGGCCGAGAGCGACGGCAACGCCGCCGTCTCCACCAACCCGACCAGTTCGGTCGGCTACAACACCTTTGGCGAGCAGGTCGCCGTCAAGGACCCGCTCGGGCGGGTCTCCACCTCGGAGTACGACAAGCTCGGCCGGGTGGTGCGCAGCCTCGCGCCGATGTACCTCGCGCCCGGTGTGACCCAGCCGGTCACCCCGGAGCACAAGCGCCGCTACGACGCCCTGGGCAACGTGCTGGAGGAGACCGACCCGGCCGGCATCACCAACTACACGTACGACCAGCTCAACCGGTTGACCATCCGGGACGAACCGTCGAAGACCAATGACGACCGCGCACTCACCCGCTACACCTACACCCGCACGGGCGAGGTCCTGTCGGTCACCGGCCCGACCGGTGCCCGGGTCGAGTCGACCTACGACGACCTCGACCGGCAGGTCACCCAGACCGTCGTCGAGCGTCGGCCGACCACCCGCAACCTGGTCAGCAAGCTCGTCTACGACGACGCGGGCAACCTGACCTCGTCGATTTCCCCGACCGGGGCGACCACTGTCAACACCTTCAACGGGGCCGGCGACATCACCCGCAGCACCGCGCCGACCGGCGAGGCCATGATCTTCGGGTACGACTTCGCCGGCCGCCAGGTCCGGGTCTCCGACGGCCTCGGTCGCACCACCCGGGTCGGCTACGACCAGTTCGGCAACCGGACGAGCACCTTGAATCTCAAGGCCGACGGCACGGTCCTGCGCACCCAGAGCTACGGCTACGACGTGGCCGGCAACATGACCTCGTCGAAGGACCCCTACAACACCGTCACCACCTACGAGTACGACGCGGCGGACCAGCTCGTCAAGCAGATCGAGCCGACCGACGCCGACCCGATCACCACCACGTTCGGGTACGACGCCGCCGGCAACCGGACCCGCTACACCGACGGCCGCAACAACTCCACCATCTACACGTACAACACGTTGGGTCTGCCGGAGTCGGCGATCGAGCCGTCCACGGCGAGCCACCCGGCAGCCGCGGACCGGACCTGGACCGTCGCGTACGACGCCGACGGCAACGCGGTGCGGCTCAGCGCCCCGGGTGGGGTGAGCCGCATGCGGACCTACGACGCGGCCGGCCGCCTCACAGTGGAGACCGGTTCCGGGGGTGACACCCCGACCGCGACCCGAACCCTGGACTACGACCAGGACGGCCGGCTGAAGAGCGTCAACGCCCCCGGCGGCAGCAACACGTACAACTGGAACGACAGGGGTGGGCTGCTGTCCACCGCCGGCCCGTCCGGCACGGCGAGCTTCGACTACAACGACGACGGCCGGGTGACCAGCCGCACCGACCTGACCGGCACGGCCAGCTTCGGCTACGTCAAGGGTCGCCTCGACACGCTCACCGACAGCATCACCGGCCAGCAGCAGAAGCTTGGCTACGACGCCGCCGGTGACGTCAAGACCGTCGACTACGGTGCCGGCCGCGTCCGCACCTTCGGGTACGACGACTACGGGCGGGTCGCCAGCGACGTGCTGCGCAACGCGGGCGGCCAGACGGTGGCCTCGGTCACCTACGGCTTCGACCTCAACGGCCACCTCACCAGTAAGAACACCACCGGCACCGCCGGGGCCGGCACCAACACCTACGACTACGACAAGGCCGGCCGGCTGATCTCCTGGACCAGCCCGGCCGGGACCGTCACGTACGCCTGGGACGCCAGCGGCAACCGGGTCCGGGCCGGCTCCAAGACCGCGACCTTCGACGAACGCAACCGGCTGCTCTCCGACGGCGACTACACCTACGCGTACACCCCGCGGGGCACCCTGCGGACCCGCACCAGCTCGGGCCTGGCCGAACAGTTCTCGTTCGACGCCTTCGACCGGCTCACCGCGGCGCAGGGCCAGACCTACACCTACGACGGCCTGGACCGGGTCGCGTCTCGCACCGGCAACTCCTTCGTCTACGCCGGGCTGGGCGACGAGGTGGTGCACGACGGTTACGAGTACTACGGCCGCGGCCCGAACGACGAGCTGCTCGCCACCGTCCAGGGTGCCGACAAGCGGCTGTCGCTGACCGACGCCCACGGTGACGTGGTGGCGGCCATCAACCCGGCAGACACCCAACTGTCCACGCTGAACGACTCCACCGCGTACGACCCGTTCGGCAAGAAGGTGACCAGCACCGGCAGCACCGGCCGGTTGGGCTTCCAGGGGGACTGGACCGACCCGGACACCGGGCAGGTCGACATGGGTGCTCGCTGGTACCAGCCCGGCACCGGCACGTTCACCTCGCGGGACAGCGTCAACTACACCTCCGGCGACTCGATTCTGGCCAACCGCTACACCTACGGTGCTGGCGCCCCGTTGGACTTCGACGACCCGGATGGCCACTGGCCGCGCTGGATGAAGCGCGCCGCGAGCGTCGTGAGCAACACCGTCTCCAACGTCGTCAGTGGCGCGTACACGGCGTACAACTACGCCAGGAACTTCGTGTCCACCGTTGCTCACTACGCCTGGTCCGGGATCAAAGCGGTCGGCCGAGTGATCTCCAGCAGCGCGAAGTGGCTCGGCGAAAAGACGATGAACGCCGTCCGGTACGTCGGCAGCAAGATCCAGTCCGGACTCAACCAGGTCGCCCGCAGCGCCGACTGGGCCAGACAACAGGCCAAGATGGTCGCACAACGCATCTACCAGGCAAAGGTCGCGGTGACAGCCGCCGCGAAGTCGGCTATCAAACAAGCTGTCAAGTTCACCAAGCTGGCGGTGATTCCTGCCCTGACGAAGCCGCTCATCACGCTCGGCAAGGTGGTGTCCACCGGCTTCAAGATGGCGGCGAGTGTCGTCGCCGTCACCACGATGGCCATTAAGGACCCACAGAAGTACAGCCAGAACCTATGGCTGGAGGCCGCACAGAAGCTGGCGCCGCTCGTCGAGGGCGCCGAGAAGATGTGGGACAAGGCGACCCAGTTCGTCGACGAACACGCCGCCGAGATCGCCGGCTTCGCCGTCGGGGCCGTCGTCGGCCTGGGCTGCGGCGCGGCGATCGGCTGGACCGGTGTCGGAGCGGTGGCCTGCGGGGCGCTCGCCGGAGCGGTCGGCTCGGCGGTCACCGGTTACATGGACGGCAAGCGCGGCTGGGACCTCGCCGGCGCCACCGCCATGGGCGGCCTCACCGGTGCCCTCGGTGGTGCGCTCGGCTCCATCGGCGGACAGGCGCTGGGTGCGGGAATTCGCGGGCTGAGCGGCGGACTCCGGTCGGGCGGCAGCAAAGCCCTGAGCGCCGGTCTGAACGAGGCACGCGCCATCGGTTCCGGGGCAAGGAACCTCGGCAACAAATTGCTCGGGCGGTGTCCCAATAGCTTCACGGGCGAGACCCGGGTGCTGATGGCGGATGGCAGCTCCAAGCGAATCGACGAGGTGCAGATCGGCGAGAAGGTGCTCGCCACCGATCCGACGACTGGCCGCACCGAGGAACGCGGGGTCACGGCGCTGATCGTCGGCGCCGGTAGCAAGGATCTTGTCGAGATCACAGTCGACACTGACGGCAAGAAGGGCGATGGAACGGAGAAGCTGACCGCTACGGGTGGGCACCCGTTCTGGGTCGCTAGTCAGGGACGGTGGCTAGAGGCTCAGGATCTCAAGCCGGGCTATACCTTCCAAACTGCCGACCACCGACCGGCTTCCGTGGTGGGCCTTCGAAAGTGGACCGACTGGCAGCAGGTGCACAACCTCACGGTGGACGGGCTGCACACGTACTATGTGGTGGCTGCCAAGACGCCGGTCCTCGTCCATAACTGCACAACCGACTTCTTCACGGTTCAAGGTGTGGACGATGCTGCCCGTCTTGGTGCTGGTGGGCACCCATTCCCGACGGCGCCCGAACGTGCACATTTCGGGCCGGGCGTTTATTCCTGGGGGAGCGAGGCGGAGGCGATCGCGTATGCCGCAAACAAGCCAGGAGCTCAGATCATGCGGTTTGCAGTCGACAACAAAGTCCTAGCTGGATTCAAGCAGGCGCATCTCAACAACATGTCAGACGAAGCGGCAACGGCTTTTATGGAAAATAACAGTTTGCTGTGGGGTGGCAACGCCAGTCATGGACTCGACTATATATCTAGAGGCACCGCGAGAGGTACCGAGCACTTCTTCTCATCCAATGTGTTTGACTTTCTGAAATTCAGGTGACGGAGTTGAGCAGCACGTACACCTACAGATTGATCCGTTCGTCCTGGGGGATCAGGATTTCGATCACTGCGGATCCGGTTCTTGGTGCGGTGGAAGTTGACGATGTAATTGCCGTAGGTGAGGACGTTTTCCTCGCTGACGGCACGCAGGGCGGTCGACTTGGTGGTGCTGCAATGCGGATGCTCGCGAGAGGGCTTAGGTCACTTAGTGCGGAGATTGCTTCAGCGGCACCAGGGCGCGTTACAACGATCGTGGTCCGAGAGGTTAGTTACAACGAAGCTGATTTCCAGGAAGAGGGCTTGGCGGCAGCGATTGTCGGCTGGGCTGTAGCTGAGTTCGGACTTCCGGATCGGGACATCGGCGCCTTTTTCGACGCAGAAGCTAACCGGTACATCTTCGATTTGTGGTCGAAAGATCAAGCTTAGGTTGCTGGGTCGAAAGTGATATCGGTTAGACGAAATTTGAAATGCTCTTCGCCCGCAGCTTTGCCTCGAAGGGGTGAGGGTTGGCTTTACCCCCGCATTAGCAAAATTTCGGTAGCGTCCTTCTCGGGTCGTTGCGGCAATTTGTGGCGTGGTTTCCGTAAACAAGATGACGGAGTCTGAGTGGAAACTCTCAAATATCGTGAACGACCGGCACTGCGGTTCGGTCCGATCGGCCTCGTTGTGGCCATGGCTGTCTGGACAATGGCAGTTGTTCTCAGCCCGGCCCCTGCGCATGCCGACGCGGCCGGCAGGGGTGGTGACTTCGTGCCGATCGACAGCGTGCCCCTCCTGGACACTCGCGACGGCACCGGCGGCACCACCGGTGTTCGGGGCGCCAAGTCCGTCACCACGTTCAACGCCGTCGGCATCGCCGGTATCCCGAGCAGCGGGGTCAGCGCGTTGATGGTCGACGTGACGGCCATCTACCCGACCGCCAACACGTTCCTGACCATCTACCCGGACCTGACGGACCCGAAGGCTTCGGCCATGAACGCCTCCATCGGCGAGGTCATGACCAACTCGGCGGTGGTCAAGCCCGGTACGAACGGCAAGCTCGCGGTGCGCAACGCGGGCGGCAACGTCCACATCAGAGTGGACGTGGTGGGCTACTTCACCACCGCCACCGGCAGCACCGGCTCCGGTTTCGTGCCGGTGAACCACACTCGGGTGGTCGACAGCCGGACCGGACAGGGAATCACCGCCGGCGCGATGCCCACCCGTGGAACGCGTACCGCGAACATCTCCGGCAGCGGGCTCGTGCCCAGTTCCGCGACGGCCGTCATGTTGGACGTCGTGGTCATCGGCGCGACCGGCAACGGTTGGTTGACCGTCGGATCGAGCACGGCTGCGGAGACGGGCATCGACTACGCCAAGGGCGCCACCTCGATGGGGATGGTCGTCAAGCTGAACCCCGGCGCCGGCGGCGCAGTGGTGTTGGAGAATCGCGGGCAGGCCGTGCACGTCGCCATCACCGTCCAGGGCTACTGGACCGGCAGCCCGACCACCGGTGCCGGCCTGCGCACGGTTCCGGCGACCACCCTGTACGACAGTCGCTTCCCCAGTGGCGCCCAGCCGGTGCCCGCCTACGGCACCGTCGATGTCGCGGTAGCGGGCACCAACGGCCTGCCGACCCGTGGCATCGCCGCGGCCGTCCTCAATGTGCACGCGGTCGCCCCGACTGTTGACGGGTTCTTCAACGTCACGCCCCTGGGCAGCGCCTTGAACGTTGCCTCGACGACGAACTTCCCCGCCGCGCACGTCGCCCGGTCCAGCATCGTGGTGACCAAGCTGGGCACCGAGGGGAAGGTCC
>NZ_JBEYSL010000398.1:0-6346 GCF_040642735.1 Micromonospora sp. NPDC047753
CGCCGGCCGGTTCGTCGTACCGGCCGGTCGGCGACGGGCTGTCGCCGGGTCCATCTACTATCCGCCGTCGCAGCGGGAGTGGGAGGAGGGCGACCGTGGGGTGCGCTGTTTCCTGTGGAGCGACGACCGCAAACTCACCCGCTCGATGCGCGACGTCGGCCCGGAGGGACTGCCCGCGATCTGAGCATCGGTGCCGTATGCTGCTGCGCCGTGGCGCAATCGACCGGCTGGGTCCGGTCGGGGGCCAGCAGCGGCGGGAGGTCGGGATGCGACGGTGGTTGGCGGCGTTCGCCGGGGGTGGGGCGCTGGCCCTGGCGCTGACCGGGTGCGGTGCACCCGCCGGAGTCGACAGTGACCTCACCGACGACTGGCCGGCGCCCGTCGCGGCGCAGCAGTTCGTCCCCTCCGCCGACGTCTGCCACCAGAGCTCCCAGCAGGTCGGCTTCCTGACCGGCTACAACCCGACGGCGTGCACCGAGGCGCACCGGGTGGAGACCATGCACGTGGGCACCCTCACCGGTCCGGGCGCCGAGGCCGGCACGCCCCCGCAGCCCGGCTCGGCCGGCATGCGGGCCGCGCAGACCGGGTGCGACACGGCGGTCAACAAGGCGGTGGGGGCCGACTGGCGTTCCGGGCGGCTCGGCCTGACTGTCGTCCTGCCGTCGCCGCAGGCCTGGTCGGGCGGGGCCCGCTGGTACCGCTGCGACGTCACCGAGATCGCCAGCATCGACGACACCGCTGTCGACCTGCGCACCGGCAGCCTCCGGGGCGCACTGTCCGGGGCGGCCCCGCTGGCGTACCGCTGCTTCAACCCGAAGCTGGTCAAGGACGACATCGACGAGATGCTGCCGGTTTCCTGCACGGCCAAGCACCACGCCGAGTTCGTCGGGGTGTGGCAGGCGCCGGACACCAGCTACGCCGAGTTCACCCGCGGCACCAAGCGGACCCACCGGGCCTGCCAGACGATGATCGCCAAGTACGCCAAGGTCCCGGACAACTCCCAGCTCGACTTCCGCGCCGGCACGATCTACTACCAGCCGTACGAGGAAGAATGGCGCAACGGGAACCGGGGCGTGCAGTGCTTCCTCTGGATCTCCGACCGGAACCTGACCCGCTCGATGAAGAACGCCGGCACCAAGGGCCTCCCGGTCACCTAGGCCTGCGGAAGCCCGGTCGCGCAGAGCGTGAGCGCACGCGTCCGGCCGATCGGCTGACCGGCCGGACGCGTGGAACGGATCAGCCTCGGCGCAGGACGGCGAGGAACATCGCGTCGGTGCCGTGGCGGTGTGGCCAGAGCTGCACTGTCGGCCCGTCACCGAGACCGGGCATGCCGGCCGGCAGCAGCGGGCGGGCGTCCACGAAGTCCACCGGAACCCCGCTACGGCGGGCCGCCTCGGTCACCGTCACGTGCGTCTCGACGGTGTGCGGCGAACAGGTCACATAGGCGACCAGGCCACCCGGGCGGACCGCCCGCAGCGCCGCGCCGAGCAGTTCCCGTTGCAGCCGGGTCAGCGGCGGCAGATCGGACGGCTGGCGACGCCAGCGTGACTCCGGCCGACGACGCAGCGACCCCAGTCCGGTACACGGCGCGTCGACCAGCACCCGGTCGAAGTGCTGCTCCGGCAGTTTCGGGTCGCCACCGACCTCACGGCCGTCCATGGTCAGCACGGCCACCGGCAGGTCCCGGGTCGCCAGGGAGACCAGCCGAGCGCGGTGCTCGGCCACCTCCACAGCGGTCACCCGGGCACCCCGCTGCGCGGCCAGCGCGCCGAGCAACCCGGCCTTGCCACCCGGGCCGGCGCACAGGTCCAGCCAACGTCCGTCCGGGCCGTCCAGCGGCGCGTCGGCGAGCGCGGCGGCCACCAACTGGGAGCCCTCGTCCTGGACGTGGGCCCTGCCGTCGACCACCGCCGGGATGTCGCCGGGCGAGCCGCCGGGAAGATAGACGGCGTACGGCGAGAAAGCACCGGGCGCACCGCCGACCTGGTCGGCCAACTCGACCGGGTCGATCAGGCCGGGCCGGGCGGCCAGGTGCACCGGCGGGCGCTCATTGTCCTCGATCAGGAGGCGCTCCGTCTCACCCAGATCGCCACCGAGCGCCTCGGAGAAGGCCCGCACGATCCACTGCGGGTGGCTGTACGCCAACGCGAGGTGCCCGACCGGGTCGGTCTCCCTCGGCGGTGCGAGCTTCGCCACCCAGGCGTCCGCGTCACGGCTGGACACCTCGCGCAGCACCGCGTTGGCGAAACCGGTAGCGCCCGGTGCGACCGAACGGACCAGGTCCACAGTCGACGAGACCGCGGCGTGCGGCGGCACCCGGGTGTGCAGGAGCTGGTATGCCCCGAGCCGCAGCGCGTCGCGTACCGGCGGGTCGATCCGGGCCACGTCCCGGCCGGCCGCGTCGGTCAGGATCGCGTCCAACGTGCCCAGGTGGCGCAGGGTGCCGTAGGTCAGCTCGGTGGCGAAGGCCGCGTCCCGACCGAACAGCCCCTCCTCCCGCAGGATGATGGGCAGCACCAGGTTGGCGAACGCGTCGTCCCGGTGCACCGCCGCCACCGCCTCGTACGCGGCGCGGCGCGGTCGGTCCATCGGTGGCCGAACCGGGCGGCGGTCCCCGCCACGGCCGGTCGACGGGCCGGAGCGCGTCGGTCGGGTTCCCTCCGGTGCCGTCACGCGAAGTCCTCTCCAGTGCCGACCCGGACGCCGCGCGCCCAGTCGGTCGCGTTCATCGCCCGCTTGCCCGCGGCGCGGACCTCGCCGAGACGTACCGGCACCGTGGCCGTGCCGGCCAGCACCCGGGACTTCTCCACCAGCAACTCCCCCGGCTTGAGCTCGGGGCCGTCGGGCACCGGGACGACCGGGCCGAGCTTCACCCGCTCGTCGCGGAACGTCGTCCAGCCGCCCGGCGCGGGCGTGCAGGCCCGGATCCGCCGGTCCACGGCGAAGGCCGGGTCGCTCCAGCGCACCCGCGCGTCGTCCACTGTCAGCTTCGGCGCCAGCGACACCCCGTCGGCCGGCTGCGGCTCGGCGCGGGCGGTGCCGTCGTCGATCGCGTCGAGCACCGCCACCAGCAGCCCGGCGCCCGAATCGGCGAGCCTTCCCAGCAGGTCGCCGGAGGTGTCGGTGGCGCGGATCTCGTCGGTCAGCGTGCCGTAGACCGGGCCGGTGTCCAGGCCCTCCTCCAGCTGGAAGACGCTGGCCCCGGTCAGCTCGTCACCGTGCAGCACGGCGTGCTGCACGGGCGCGGCACCACGCCAGGCGGGCAACAGGGAGAAGTGCAGGTTGATCCAGCCGTGCCGGGGGATCTCCAGGGCCGCCGGCGGCACCAGCGCGCCGTAGGCGACCACCGGCACGCAGGCCGGCTCCAGCTCGCGAAGCCGGTCGAGGAACTCCGGGTCGCGGGGACGGGCCGGGGTGAGCACCTCGACGCCGTGCTCGTCGGCCCACGCGCCGACCGGGGAGCGGGACAGGCCCCGTCCACGCCCGGCGGGCGCGTCGGGCCGGGTGACAACGGCCACCAGCTCGTGTCGGGAGGCGGCGACGGCGGCCAGGGCGGGAACGGCGACGGCCGGCGTACCGGCGAAGATCACGCGCATCCGGGTCAGCGCCCCAGACCGAACGGGTCGCTGATGTGCGGGCTGAGCTTGACCGTGGGCGGGGCCGCCGCGTCGTACCACTCGGCCTGGCGGATCGCCTTCATGGCTTCCTTGCGCCCCTCCGGGTCCAGTCGATCCAGGAAGAGCACCCCGTCGAGGTGATCGGTCTCGTGCTGCACGCAGCGCGCCATCAGGCCGGTGCCGACGATCTGCATCGGGTCGCCGAACGAGCTGAAGCCCTTGGCGATGACGTTCTGCCGACGCTTGGTGTCGAAGTAGAGCCCGGGGATGGACAGACAGCCCTCAGGGCCGTCCTGCTCCTCCTCGTCGGGGAACTCCAGCACCGGGTTGATCAGGTGCCCGAGGACGTCGTCGACGTCGAAGGTGAACACCCGCAGGCTCACACCGAGCTGCGGCGCGGCCAGGCCGGCGCCGTTCTGCTCACGCATCGTGTCGGTGAGGTCGGCGACGAGCCGACGTAGCTCGGCGTCGAAGTCGACCACCGGATCGGCCGGCGTGCGCAGCACCGGATCCCCAAACAGACGGATGGGCTGGACGGTCACGCGGGACGGCTCCTTCTTCGGGTGGACGAGCGGTGCCGTACCAGTCTACGGAGTGCCCGGCCGGACACCGGGCGGCGCACCTCGCTCAACCACCGCCGGTGTGCCCAGCGTCACCGACGGACTGCCCGGCCAACAACTCCCGCACCCGCTCGGCGTCCGGGTGGCCGAGATCGTCGAGGATGACCAGGGCCCGCCGCCAGGTACGCGCGGCACCGGCCGCGTCCCCCACCGCCTGCCGACTCTCGCCGAGCCGGGACAGGGTGTCCGCCTCGTCGTAGCGGTCGCTGACCCGCCGGTACAGCCCGAGGGCCCGCTGGAAACAGCGGATCGCCGCCGGGTGGTCAGCCAGTCGGGCGTGGATGAAGCCGAGGCTGTCCCAGGTGTTCGCCTCGCCGTGCCGGTCCCCTGTCGTCCGCAGCAGCGCCAACGCCTCCCGGCAGTGCCCGAGCGCCGGCTCGTACCGGCCGAGCTGGGCGTACGCCCACCCCACCGCGTTGCGGGCGCTGGCCTCCCCGGCGACGTGCCCGGCGGCCCGGTACAGCGCCAGGGCCCGCTCGCTCTGCTCCAGGGACTCGGCGTGCCGGCCGAGCCCGTCGAGCATCGCGCCGAACGCCCGGTGGGTGCGCGCCTGCCCGGTGTGGTCGGTCAGCTCCGCGAAGATCGCCAGGGCCTGCCGGTAGTTCCTCGCCGCCTCGTTCACCCGGCCCAGCCGGGACAGCACCCTGGCGAGGTCGCGGTGGGCGTTCGCCTGCCCGGGTCGGTCGCCGGCCCGCTGCGCCCCGGCCAGGGCGTTGCGCTGGGCCACGGCCAGGTCCGGCCACCGCCCCCGGCGTTGCAGGAAGTCCACCAGTGTCCAGGCCAGCTGCCACGCGTGACCGTCGAACCCGGTCCGCCTCGCGTGGGCGACCGCCGCGAGCAGCACCGGATACTCGACGCTGAACCAGGCGAGCGCCTGACCGAGGTCGGTGATCTCCTCGGGCAGCACACCCGGCGCGGCGGCGGTGAGGGTGACCGGGTCCCGACCCGGTTGCAGCAGCAGTGCCGCCGCGTGGGCGGTGTGCAGGTAGTGGTCCAGCCCACGCCGGGTCGCGGCCCGCCGGGCCTGCTCCGGTTCGAGACGCTCGACCTGCTCGGCCGCGTACGCCCGGAGCAGGTCGTGTGCGCCGAACCGACCGGGGGCGTGCTCGGTGACGAGGTGCGCGTGGGCCAGTTCGGCCAGCAGTCGGGGCACCTGGGCCCGGGGCAGCCCGGCCAGACTGGCCGCCGCGGCGAACCCGATGTCCGGTCCGGGATGGCAGCCGAAGAGCCGGAACAGGCGCGCCGCCGCCGGGGTCAGGCTCTGGTACGACCAGGAGAAGACGGCCTGCACGTCGGTGCCGGCGTCCCCTCCGTCGAACGAGTCGAGTGGTCGCGGCGCCGCCCGCAGTTCGGCGGCGAGGGTGGCCAGCGGGAACGTCGGCTTCTCCGCACCTCTCGCGGCGAGCACGGCCAGCGCCAGCGGCAGCCGCGCACACCGCTCGATGATCTCGTCCACCGCCTGCGGCTCGGCCGCCAACCGGTCAGTGCCGAGCCGCCGGGCCAACAGTTGCCAGGCCTCGGCGGTGCTGAGCAGGTCGACGCCGATCGGCCGGGCGCCCTCGGCCGCGATCAGCCCGGCGAGCCGGTTGCGGCTTGTCACCAGGACCAGGCAGTTCGGGCTGCCGACCAGCAGGGGTCGGATCTGGTCGGCGTCGCGGGCGTTGTCCAGCAGCACCAGCATCCGGCGTCCGGCGAGCAGGCTGCGGTACAGGCCCACCTGCGCGGGCAGGTGGGTGGGGATGCGTTCGGGCGGTACCTCGAGGGCCTCCAGGAAACCTCGGACCGCCTCGACGGCCGTCACCACCGATCCGGTGGCGTCGAACCCGCGCAGGTCGACGTAGAGCTGGCCGTCCGGGAAGCGGTCGGCGACCCGGTGCGCGAAGGTGACAGCGAGGGTCGTCTTGCCGACCCCGGCCGTACCGGACAACGTCATGACGGTGACCGATGCCATGCCGTCGTTCCCGGGTGCCACGGCGCGGGCGCATTCGGCCTCGAGCTGGGCGAGTTGGGTCGCCCGCCCGACGAACCCGGGCAGCGCCGGGGGCAGCTGGCGGGGTATCGGGAACCGGGGGGACGTGGTGCCGGCGCGCGGGCCGCCGACCCCGGCCC
>NZ_JBEYSL010000399.1:0-6315 GCF_040642735.1 Micromonospora sp. NPDC047753
GACCTCATCGGCCCCCCCCCCCCGGCGGGCCCCCCGGCCCGCGGGCCGGCCGTCGGCGGGTCACAGCCCTTCGGCGACCGCGGCGGCGATCTTCAGCCAGGCGTCCCGGGTGGCCGAGGAGAGCCCGCCGTACCGGATCGGCTCGCCGCTGTCGATGAGCCGCTCGTACGGGGCCAGCAGCACCGCCCGGGTGCGGGCCGCGAAGTGCTCCTGGATGGCCGGCAGGTCGATCTCCTTGCGGGACGGTGGCATCGACACCACGGTCACGGCCTGGCGGACCAGCCGTTGCCGGCCGCTCTGCTCCAGGTGGTCGAGCATCCGGGCGGCGGTCTCGGCGGAGTCGTTACGGGCCGACATGGTGACCACCAACTGGTCGGTGGCGTCCATCGACGCCTGCCAGTTCTGCGCCCGGACGTTGTTCCCGGTGTCCACGAAGATCAGCTTGTAGAACCGGCTGACCACCTCTCGGATCTCGGCGAACGCGGCAGCCGTCAACATCTCGCCGCCGGTGGCCGACTCGTCCGAGGCCAGGACGTCGAACATCCCCTCGCCCTGCGAGCGGACGTACTGCGACAGGTCCCCGACCCGCCCGTGCGCACCCTGGAACTGCCCGAGGTCACGCAGCATGTCCCGCACCGTGCGGGAGTGGAAGTCCTGTTGGGCGCGCATCCCGAGCGTGCCCTGGGTCTCGTTGTTGTCCCAGGCCAGCACGTAGCCGCCGCGCTTCTGACCGAACGTCATCGCGAGCAGCAGGATGGCCACCGTCTTCCCGGCGCCGCCCTTCGGATTGACGACGGTCACCTGCCGCAGACCGCCGAAGTTGCGGCGCACCATCTCGATGTCCCGCTTGAGCTCCTGCTCGTGCCGCCCCGGAGAGAGCCGGAGCAGGCCCATCTTGTTGACCACCGCGCGTACACCCATGGTCGCCACCGGATCGGCGGGTCGAACCTGGCGGCGTCGGGCGAAATCCTCGGCGGTCGGTGCGGCTGTGGTGTCCGGTGTCCAGCTCGCGTCCGGGTACGCGGTCGCGTCCGGGTACGCGGGGGCCGGGACCCGGGTCACTCCGTCGGCCTCCTGGTACGGCTGCCCGGGCGTGCCGCCGGGCGAGCCCTGCTGCCAGGGCGGTGGGTGCCAGCCCGGCGAGGGCGGGAACGGCCCGGGCGGTGGGGTCGCCGGCCCGGCCTGCCCAGGAGCGTGTTGCGGTGCGGCAAGGCCGTGCGGTGGGTTGCTGAACTGCGTCACGTCGGGCGGTGGCGGAATCTGCGCCGGGCCGACCTGGCCGGGGATGAACGGCTGCCCGGGGTGTGCCTGCGTGGGACCGGCGTGCGGAACGACCGGAGGCGGAGGCGGAACCGGAGGTGTCGCGCCGGCCTCGTCCGCAGCGGGCGCGGCCGTTCCGGCCGGGCGTTGCGGCGGGTACGCCCACGGCGACTCGGCAATCGGCCGCGCCGGCCCGTCAGGGGACCCGTCCGCACCGGCCCCGCTGGCCTGTTGCACCGGCTGGCCGGGCTGTGGTGCCGGCCCGCCGGCCTGCGGCGCGGTCCCGTCCGGCTGTGGTGTCGGCCCGCCAGCCTGGGGCATGGGCACACCAGGTTGTGGTGCCGACCTGGCCGCCGCGAAGGCTGCGGCCGAGGGGTCTGCCGGCGCGGGGCCGGCGGCCGTCGGACTGTCGGCGGCACGCGGGCTGTCGGTGGCGTTCGGGCTGGCAGCGGACGCGGTGGCCGCCGAAATGGGCGAGCCGGTGGCGGCGGCCGAGGTGGAGCGGTCGGCGGGTGCCGATGCGGCGGAGCGGTCGGCGGCGGTCGGGTGATCCAGGGTGAACGGCAGGTTCAGGTCGACGCTGCCCGGGGTGATCGGCGCGGCGGTCGGGACCCGGTCACCGGGCAGTACCTGTGCCGCGTTGCCGGGCATCACCTGTGGCGCGTCGGGCGCGGCGCTGCCCGCGTCGCTCCCGGCGGGACGGCCGTCGCGCGGTGCGGCGGTGGTGCTCGGTGTCGCGGCGGCAGCCGGGATGCCGGGGCCGGTTGGCCCGCCGTTGCTCCCCGGACCGGTCGGCCCGCCGTTGCCCCCGGGGCCGGTCGACGGCGGCGTCGGCCGGGCGGCGGTCGCTGGCGGAGCGGCCGGGGGTGACGCAGCGGCCGGGTCTGCCGGGGGTGACGCAGCGGCCGGGTCGGTCGGCGGCGGCCAACTCGACTGCGCCGGCGCCCAACCAGACCCGACGCCGGACGGGCCGCTGGTCCCCCACCCCCCAGGTGCCGGGACGGCGCCGGTGAGCGACGGGTAGTCCGACGGCGAGGGCGGCGACTGGGCCGCAGCGCCGGGCTGGCCGGGAACCGGCGGTCGCCCGATCGGCGGCGCGGCCACCGGTGGCGTGACCGGATGTGTGACCGGCGACGGCCCACCCCGCTGCTCGGCGACAGCAGCCCACGGCGGCACCGCGCCCCGGTCGCCCGGATCTGGCGGCCAGAGTGGTTCGACGTCCCGCTCCGGCACCGGCTGCTGGCCGGGCACCTGCGCCCGGTCGGCGTTCTCGTCCATTACGGCCCTCCCCAGTCCTCCTGCGAGGATAGGCCCAATCGCCCAACAGGGCCGATCGGCTCAGGCAGGTCGGCCGGTCGCGGCCGAGGTCAGATCGACCAGACCGCCCAGGCGCCCGGCTCGACCCACCAGGAACGCTTACGGGTCAGCTCGCTCTCGACACCATCGTCGAGGTACGGCACCCTGCCCTCCCTGGGCAGCACCGACACCGCCCGTCCACGGGCCCGCCGAACTTCGAGGCGTACCCGCTTGCGCCCCCACGTCGACCGGACGACCACCGGCACGGCCACCGCGACCTCGACCTGGCCGTCGGTCGGGTCCGGCGCGGTCAGCAGCGTCACGTCGTTGAGCGTCGCGTACCCGCCGGCGTTGCCGACCGCGCAGGCCAGCAGCGGTTCCGAACCGTCGGTGAGGATGGTGTCGTCGACCTCCACCCGGGCGCGCCAGTGCAGCGGCCGGCCGGCGTCGTCGGCTGCGCCGAGGAGCGCGCCGTCCAGGGTCACCGAGCCACCGTCGTTGCGGAGCAGGTCCAACCGGCGCGGCGTGCCGTCCAGCACCGCGGCGGCCACCGCCGCCGGGTCACGGGGCAGCCCGAGCTGCGCGGCCAGGTCCCGGTGGGTGCCGCCACGGGCCGGGTCGAGCGGGAGTACGGCCACCGGCGGCAGGTCGGGCAGGGTCCGGTTGCCGGGCAGGTCCGCCGGGCGCTTGCTCGGCGCCGGGGCGTACCGCTTGACCAGCCGGCGCAGCACGGCGCGCAACTGCCCGTCGCTCGCCGTGGCGATGACCAGCCGGGTCTTGCTGTCCGGGTCCGGCCAGGTGAGGCCGTCCGGGCGTGCTGGGCCGTCGAACCGGGCCAGCACCGCGTCGATCTCGGCGTCGGAGCGGGCCGTGACCGTCTCCACCCGGGCGCCCCGGGCGTTCAACGCGTCGGCGCACGCCAGCACCGGCACCCGTGGTCGCTCCGTCGCGCACTGCCCGGTGTCGGTCTGGTCGTTGCTGGCCTGGTCGGTGTTCGCCTGCCCGCTGCTGGTCTGGTCGTTGCTGGCCTGGTCGGCATTTGCCTGGCCGGGGGCGGCCTGGCTGGTGTTTTCCGGCCCAGTGTCGGTCTGGCTCGTTGGGCCGGTGTCGGCCCCGGTCGCGCCGCCGCAGCAGGCCCCGCCGCTGCCGCAGCCCCCGGGAGCGTCCCGCTCCGAACCAAGGGTGAGCAGCACCACGTCGTACACGGAAGAGCCTCCTGCCTCTCGACGCGACCCCTGCCGGCCACGCCGTCACTACTTGTTAACCTGACACCCCGGGCTCGCCGAGCGGTCGCCACCTGGCACCCGAGCCTTCTGGAGGCGGAAAAGATGCCAGCGATCGTGCTCATCGGCGCTCAGTGGGGCGACGAGGGCAAGGGCAAGGTTACCGACCTGCTGGGTGAGCGGGTCGACTACGTCGTGCGCTACTCCGGCGGCAACAACGCCGGGCACACGGTGATCACCCCGGACGGCCAGAAGTACGCGCTGCACCTGATGCCGTCCGGCGCGCTCTCACCGAACGCGATGATCGTCATCGGCAACGGTGTGGTGGTCGACCCGAAGGTGCTGCTCGCCGAGATCGACGGCCTGGCGGAGCGCGGCGTCGACGTGTCCCGCCTGCGGATCTCCGGTGACGCTCACCTGATCATGCCGCACCACCGGGCGCTGGACCGGGTCATCGAGCGCTACCTCGGCTCGTCCCGGATCGGCACCACCGGCCGCGGCATCGGCCCGGCGTACGGCGACAAGGTCGCCCGGATCGGCATCCGCCTCCAGGACCTGCTCGACCCGGGCATCCTGCGCAAGAAGCTGGAACTCGCGCTGCGCGAGAAGAACCAGATCCTCTTCAAGGTCTACAACCGCAAGGCGATCGACGTCGACGCGACGGTCGAGGAGTACCTGGCGTACGCGGAGCGGCTCAAGCCGTACATCGCGGAGACCCGGGCGATGCTCTGGGACGCCCTGGACCGGGGCGAGACGGTGCTGCTGGAAGGCGCCCAGGCCACCATGCTCGACATGGACCACGGCACCTACCCCTTCGTGACCTCGTCCAACCCCACCGCCGGTGGTGCCTGCGTGGGCGCGGGCATCCCGCCGACCGCGATCAACAAGGTCATCGCGGTGAGCAAGGCGTACACCACCCGGGTGGGTGCCGGGCCGTTCCCGACCGAGCTGTTCGACGCCAACGGCGACCACCTGCGCAAGATCGGCGCTGAGTACGGCACCACCACCGGGCGGGAGCGCCGGTGCGGCTGGTTCGACGCGGTCGTCGCCCGGTACGCCTGCCGCCTCAACGGCGTCACCGACCTGGTCATCACCAAGCTGGACGTGCTCACCGGCCTGCCCAAGGTGCCGATCTGCGTCGGCTACGAGATCAACGGCGTCCGGGTCGACGACATGCCGATGAGCCAGACGGACTTCCACCACGCAAAGCCCGTCTTCGAGGAACTCGACGGCTGGTGGGAGGACATCACCAAGGCCCGCACCATCGACGACCTTCCGGAGAACGCCCGCCGCTACATCGCGAGGGTCGAAGAACTCTGCAACACCCAGGTGAGTGTCGTAGGCGTAGGCCCAGGCCGAGAAGAAAACGTAGTCCTCCACCCCCTCCTCCCCTAACCCCCCGCACCCACCCCCACCCCCCCGTGTTGATCATGAAGTTATTGCCATCGCTGTCGGCGTGTCGAGGCAATAACTTCATGATCAACCAGCTCTGAGAGCCTCGTTATCCACAGGCGTGGAGGGGTTGTCCACAGGGGGTCGTTTCGGGTTTCGGGTTGGGCCAGGGTGGCCGGGTGGATGCCTTGGATGTGGTGCGGCAGATTGCGGCCGTGCGGGACGGAGTTGTAACACTCAGGCAGGCGCGTGCGGCTGGCCTGACGACGCATGAGGTGCAGCGGCTTTGTCGGACTGGACGCTGGCGGGTCGTGGCGCGTGGCGCCTATCTGGTGGACGCTGACCGGTACGACGGCGTTCCGCGAGCGGCACGGATCAGGGCTGCGGTGGCCTCCTTCGGGCCAGCCGCAGCCGCTGTGCTCGCAACGGCTGCGGAGCTGCACGGGTTAGCCGGTCTGCGGGCCACCGACGTGATCGACCTGTCGGTGCCAGGCCCGATCGCCAGGCCAGCCCGGCTTGCCCACCCGGAGGTGGTGGTTCATCAGTTGGTCATTCAGCCCGACCAATTTGTCCAGGTGAACGGAATCACCGCTACAGAACCGCTGCGGACCCTTGCCGACGTGAGCCTTCGGGTTGATCGTCTTTCGGCGGTGAGTGTGCTGGACTCGGCACTGAATCGTCGGCTCGTGACCATCGATGATCTGCTCGCCATTCCGCGCCTCGTTCGAGGACGACGCGGTGCGGTCGTGGCGCGTGGCTACCTCAGCGAGGTCGATGGGCGTGCGCAGTCCCCGTTGGAGACGCGGACCCGGCTGCGCTGCGTGGACGGGAGAGTGCCACCGGACGCACTGCAACTTGAGGTACGCGATGAGGACGGCTACCTGTTGGGGATCGGGGATCTCGGCTGGCGGGGCCCTCGCGTCATCGCCGAGGCCGACGGCCGCGGCCCTCACGGTGCCCCGGAGGCCGCCTACGCCGACCGCCGTCGACAGAACCGCCTCGTCAACGCCGGCTGGACCGTCCTCCGATTCACCTGGCAGGACACCCTCCACCCCGCCTACATCCCGCACACAGTCCGCCAGGCAATCGCCGCTGCCCGACGCCGTCGATCATGAAGTTGTTGCCACGACACGCCGCGGCGGAG
>NZ_JBEYSL010000400.1:0-6303 GCF_040642735.1 Micromonospora sp. NPDC047753
TCCTGGATGCGGACCATATTGCCCGCCGGGTCCCGGAAGGCACAGTCGCGCACGCCGTACGGCTGATCGGTCGCCGCCGGCCAGCTCGGTCTGATCCTGCTGCTGTCCGGCCCGGCGGAGCGCCTGCTGCGCCGCACCGGCCCCTGGTCGCTGGTGATCGGCGTCAACCTCGTGGTGCTCACCGTCTTCCTCTGGCACCTGACCGCCGCGATCCTGCTGATCGGAGTGCTCGACGCGATCGGGGCGCTGCCCACCCCGGTGGTCGGCAGCGCCGCCTGGTGGACCTGGCGGGTGCCGTGGTTGCTGCTGCTCAGCGTCGTTCTGGCGGTGCTCGTCGCCATCTTCGGCCGGGTGGAGGCGCGCAGCGGCCGGCATCGCACCGGGCGTCGGACCGGTCGAGGCACGCCAGCCCGAACGGCCTCGACGGTGGCTGCCTACGCCGCCGTGGTGGTGGCGCTGCTGCTCAACAGTGCGACGGCCTCCCGCGCCCCGGAGCCGCTCGGCACACCCGTCCCGGCACTGGTGGCGTACCTGGCCGGGGCGGGCGTGCTGCGACTGCTCAGGTCTGGGTGGGGAACCCGAGGTTGACCCCGCCGTGCCGCGGATCCAACCAGCGGCTGGTGACGACCTTGCCCCGGGTGAAGAACCGCACCCCGTCCTCGCCGTGCGCGTGCAGGTCACCGAAGAGCGACGACTTCCAGCCGCCGAACGAGTGGTACGCCATCGGCACCGGGATGGGCACGTTGATCCCGACCATGCCCACCTCCACCTCGTGCTGGTAGCGCCGGGCCGCCCCGCCGTCGTTGGTGAAGATCGCCGTGCCGTTGCCGTACGGGCTGGCGTTGACCAGGTCCACCGCCTCGTCGTACGAGTCGACCCGGACCACGCTCAGCACCGGCCCGAAGATCTCGTCGGTGTAGATCGACATGTCCGGGCTCACCCGGTCGAACAGCGTCGGGCCGAGCCAGAAACCGTCCGGGTCGCCGTCCGGCGTCACGTCCCGCCCGTCCACCACCGGCACCGCGCCGGCGGCGACACCGGCGTCCACATAGGAGCGCACCTTCGCCGCGTGCGCGGCGGTCACCAGTGGGCCCATGTCGCAGCCCCGTCGGCCGTCGCCGGTGCGCAGACCGGTCACCCGCGCGGCGATCCGCTCGACCAGCGCGTCCGCCACCGGCTCCACCGCCACCAGCACCGAGATGGCCATGCACCGCTCCCCCGCCGAGCCGAACCCGGCGTTGACCGCCGCGTCGGCGGCCAGGTCCAGGTCGGCGTCCGGGAGCACCACCATGTGGTTCTTCGCCCCACCGAGCGCCTGCACCCGCTTGCCGGCGGCCGTTCCGCGTTGGTAGACGTACCGGGCGATGGGGGTGGACCCGACGAACGACACCGCCCGCACCTCCGGGTGTTCCAGCAACGCGTCGACCGCCTCCTTGTCGCCGTTGACCACGTTGAGCACCCCGTCGGGCAGGCCCGCCTCGGCGAACCACTCGGCCAGCAGCAGCGCCGCGCTCGGGTCCTTCTCGCTCGGCTTGAGCACCACCGCGTTGCCGCAGGCCACTGCCACCGGCACGAACCACAGCGGCACCATCACCGGAAAGTTGAACGGCGAGATCACCGCGACCACGCCGAGCGGCTGCCGGATGGTGTACGAGTCGACCTCGGTGGACACGTTCTCGCTGAACGCGCCGCGCAACGCCGACGGCAGGCCGCACGCGTACTCGATGACCTCCAGGCCGCGCTGCACCTCGCCGGCGGCGTCGGCGAGCACCTTGCCGTGCTCGGCGGTGATCACCTCGGCGAGCCGGTCCCGCCGGGTGTGCACCAACTCCCGGAAGGCGAACAGCACCGCCGACCGCCGGGCCAGCGACGCGTCCCGCCACGCCCGCGCCGCGCGGGCGGCGGCCTGCACCGCCACGTCGACGTCCGCGGTCGAGGCCAGCTCGACCTCGGCGGTACGCCGACCGGTCGCCGGGTCGAACACGTCGCCGCGCCGCTGCGACGTGCCGTCGACCCGCTTGCCGTCGATGAAGTGACCGATGCTCATGCCGCCACCCCCGCAGCCGAACGGATCGCGTCGACGAGGATCGCCAGGCCCTCACGGGCCTCCTCCTCGGTCAGCGTCAACGGTGGCCCCATCCGCAGCACGTTGCCGTGGAGGCCGCCCTTGCCGGTCAGCAGGCCACCGTCGCGGGCGGCTTCGAAGACCCGGTTGGTCAGCGCCGGATCCGGCTCGCTGCCGCCCGGCCGGACGAACTCGACGCCGAGCATCAGCCCCTTTCCGCGTACCTCGGCGACGCAGTCGAGCCCGCCCACGGCGGACCGCAGGCCGTCGGCGAGGATCGCGCCGACGCGGGCCGCGTTCGCCTGGAGGTCGTGCGCGATCAGGTAGTCGAGCACCGCGTTGCCGGCCGCCGTGGAGATCGGGTTGCCGCCGAAGGTGGAGAAGCTGATGGCCGGCACCGCCTGGAGCACGTCGGCCCGACCGACCACCCCGGCCAGGGCGAACCCGTTGCCGATGCCCTTGGCGAAGGTGAGCAGGTCGGGGGTGACGCCGTGCGCCTGGTAACCCCAGAAGTGCTCCCCGGTGCGCCCCCAGCCGGTCTGCACCTCGTCGGCGATGAACAGGATGCCGTGCTCGTCGAGCACCTTCTTCCAGCCGGCGAAGAGCCCGTCCGGCGGGTGCACGAAACCGCCCACGCCCTGGATCGGCTCGGCGATCAGCGCCGCCACGTCGCCGGCGGTCTGGGTGGCCAACACCTCGCGCAGGTCCTCCACCGCCGCGTCGACCTGCTCGTCGGCGCTGAGCCGGGCCAGCAGACCCCGCACCCGGTCACCGGAGTGCAGCCAGGCCACCTGGAGCGGGTTGAGGCCGCTGGCCGACCAGGTGCGGTTGCCGGTGACGCCCATCGCCGCGAACGACCGGCCGTGGTAACTGTTGCGCACCGCCAGGATCTGGTGCGAGCGGCGGTGGTTGGTGGCCACCAGCAGCGCCGCCTCGTTCGCCTCGGTGCCGGAGTTCGTGAAGAACACCCGGGCGTCCGGGATGCCGGAGCGCTGGGCGATCTTCTCGGCCAGCTCCACCTGTTGACGGATCAGGTAGAGCGTCGAGGTGTGCACGATGCCGGTGGCGAGCTGCCGCTCGACGGCCTCCCGGATCTCCGGGATGTCGTACCCGATCATGTTGGTCAACACGCCGCCGAAGAAGTCCAGGTAGCTGCGCCCCTGCGCGTCGGTGACCCGGCGGCCCGAGCCGGAGATCAACTCGATCGGCTCGGCGTAGTACAACGGCATCCAGGACGGGAGCACTGCCCGGTGCCGGGCCAGCAGGTCGTCGGTCATCGTGGCAACCCTTCAGCGGCGTTCGTGGATACCGCACGCTCCCACCGTCGGCCGATGCGAACAACTGTCAGCCTGTAGCGCATGGACGTCCCGACCTGACAGCACGTCAACGGTTTCCACGGCCCCGGGCAGCTTTCACTGCTGTTCTGCGCAGCATTGACGGGATACTTCCACTCGATCCGCACCTTGGCCGGTCGGCAGGTGCAGGGCGGCGGCGACCACCGCGAACGCCGCCCAGCCGGCGCCCAGCGCCGCGGCTGACGAGACGTCCTGAAGGTAGTGGTACGCGGTGAGGAAACCGACCAGAGCGAGGCTGTTGCGGGCGAAGTGCCGGCCGAACTCGGCCAACTGCCGGCGGGCCTCCACGGCGACCAGCACCCCCGAGTACGGGAACGTCACCACCATGCCGCGCAGCACCGCGCCGAGCAGCGCGGTCAGGACCGCCCCGACGAAGATGACCACCAGCTTGAGCAGCACCGGTAGCCCGTCCGGCCGGGTCTCCGCGACGGCGACCGTCTCCTCCGCGGAAGCCCCACGTCGGCGGGCGCGGCGGCGCAACCACAGGATGGCCGCCAGCCAGAGCACGAGCGTGCTGGCGAGGGCCGCCTCGAACGGGATGTCGACGGCCAACAGGCCGGCGCTCAGCGCCACGTAGACGGCGATCCCCGCGACGTCGGCGAGCAGGATCGGCCACCGCCACCGCTGGTGGGTGACGGCCACTGTGACGAAGAAGAGGTTGAGCCCGAGCACGCCGAGCACCTGCACGCCGTCCACCCGATACCCGGTGCTGACCAGTGCGAGCGTCATCGGCAGCGGCAGGCTGTAGACCAGCGCGCGGAGCCGGACGGAGCGGATCACGCTGACCGCCCAGACCACGGCCGTCACCAGCAGGACCGCGCTCCACGTCATGGCTCACCCGCTCCCGCCCCGGTGAGGGCCGTCAGTCCTGGAAGGTCGCGGCGTTGGCGCAGAGGTCGAACACGCGGGTGAGTCGAGCGACGTCCGTCCGGTTGACCGAGAACTGGTTCTCGCCGATCTCGCCGTGCGCGGTCATGTGGGCCTCCCAACAGCTCGACCCGTCCCAGAGTGTCAAGTTCACGTGCAGGTGCGGACTCACCACCCCGAGAGGCAGCAGACCCACCCGCGCCCCGGCCGCGCGCTGCATCTGCACCAGGGCGGACAGATCATCGGTCAGCGTGGCGTAGACGAAGACCCGCGTGATCTGGACGCCCCGTTGCAGGGCGTCCAGGTTGGCCTCCCAGTAGCGCCGGCCGATCTCACTGCGCCACCAGCTCAACTCCCCGCTCACCCGGGGCATCACGTTGGTCAACGCGTCGAGCCGGCGTACGCAGGCCCGGGTCGCGCCGACCAGATCCTCGTCCTCGTCACCGCGCCGGATGATCCGACCGTCCGCGAGCTGCTCGGCCTCCAACCGGAACTGCTCGTAGCGCCGCTGGGCCTCCACCGCGACCCGGGTGCCCGCGTGCTGCTCGGCCGCCTCCCGCATGGCCCCGGCCAGCTCCGTTGTGGTGCGGACCAGCCAGGGCGGGCCGTCCAACAGGGTGCGCAGGTGGAAGCGGCGCTCCGCGCGGGCCAGTGAGTCGACGAGCAGCGAGATGGTGATGCCCATCAGGCCGGCCAACAGCGACTCCACCCCGGAGGCGGCGTTGCTGAGGTCGAGCACGACGCTGAGGAAGATCGACAGCGTGATGCCGACCAACGCCACCGGGTCGGTGTGCGCCACCAGACGAACGAAGCCCGCGCCGGAGCCGCCGCCCTCCCGTAACCGCTGACGGGCCACGTCACGAGACATCGGGATCCCCCCATCAGCGGCTCCCGCCAGCGTAGACAGCAACCACAACCAGCAGCCCTGACGCGGCGGGCCGGTAGCATCCGGCAGGTGCACAGAGCGGACGGGCCACCGTCGACCGGAACGGACGACGAGCGGATCACGGCGGACATCCGGGCCTGGGTCTGCTCCACCCCGATCCGCGGCCTGGTCGCCCACTTCGGCGGCACCTGGCCCGACGGTGACCTCACCGACGTGCTCCGCTACCTCGACGACTTCTCCGCCCGTCACTGGGACTTCCGCGGCGGCCGGGAACGGCCCGACGCCCGGGAGCCCGACCTCGACCCGGCCGCCGCGACCCTCGTGCTGGACGCGGCTGCCGCGCTCCGGCTGATCCGCCCGGTGCCACCGGCCCGGTCGGCGTACGCCCACCTGGTGGTGCTGGGCGGCCTGGCGCCCGCCTGCGTACGCCGCGTCGGCTACGCCGCGCACCTGCTGCGCGCCGGCCTACCGGTGAGCGGCGAGGTCGCCGTGCTGGGCAGCTTCCGACCGCTGTCGGACTGGGAACGCCGCACGCTCGCCGACGCGGGCCTGCCGGCCGACGAGACCGAGGTCGACGTGCTGGACGCCGCCGTCCGCCGGGTGTTCGAGGTGGCCGCCCCGGCGGAGCAGGACGGCGTCGACGCGGGACACCCGCACCACTCCTGGTCCTCGCGGACCTACCGACCGGCGGGCCTGCCGCCGGTACGGGTACTCGCCGCGCCGTCCAGCGAACCGGACCGGCGGCGGGCGCACACCGCCGACACCCAGCGGTTCTGGGCCGGGCACGCGCAGCTCGCCCCGGGCGACGAGGTGCTGATGGTCACCGCGCCGATCTACGTGCCGTTCCAGCACTGCGACGCGCTGCGCACCCTGGCCCTGCCGTACGGGTGCGCCATCGACACGGTCGGGGTGGATCCGGCACTGGCCGACCTGGCGGTGCTGCCCGAGCAGACGCTCACACCGGGGCGCTACCTCCAGGAGATCCGCTCGGCCATCCGGTCGATGCGCGCCCTGCACGCGGCGCTGGCCGCCGGCTGACCCGCGCACGGTCGAGCCATGCCGTGCCCCCGTCTCCCTGGTCCGCGCCCTGACCTGGCGCCGGTACCGCTGAGAAGAATCTACGCCGGGCC
>NZ_JBEYSL010000401.1:0-6289 GCF_040642735.1 Micromonospora sp. NPDC047753
CGCTGACCCGGTTCGCCAACACGGGCAACCACCAGAACGTCTCCGAGTCCACCGTCGGGGTCCGGCTCCGGGTGCATCCGGGTGGACCTCACCGCCGACGCGCCGACCGCCGGCGTACGCGAGCACGTTCGCGCGGCGGTCCGCCGGTTCGCGGCGACGACCGACTGCCAGCCCGCGCACCTCGACGTGACCGCCCGCATCGAGCCCGGCCACCCCTGACCCGACGTCGGCCCGAGGGGGCATGATCGGTGTCGGCGGCGAACGGGAGGTACGCGGGTGCGGGTGGTGTCGCTGGTGCCGTCCCTGACCGAGGCGGTGGCGCTTACCCTGCCGGGAGCACTGGTCGGGGCCACCGACTGGTGCAGCCACCCGGCCGGGCTCGACGTGCCCCGGGTCGGTGGCAGCAAGTACCCCGATCTGGACCGGGTGCGCGCGCTGCGGCCGGACGTGGTGCTGCTCAACGTCGAGGAGAACCGCCGGGCCGACGCGGAGGCGCTACGGGCGGCCGGCGTGCCGGTGCGGGTCACCTATCCACGGACCGTTCCCGGCGCGTTGACGGAGCTGGGCGACGTGCTGACCGAACTGGGTGCGCCGACGGAGCCGGACTGGCTGCGCGCCGCCCGGCGGGCGTGGGCCACTCCACCCCCGCTGACGGCGACCCGCAGCGCTGTGGTGCCGGTCTGGCGTCGACCGTGGGTGGTGCTCGGCGGCGACACGTTCGCCGGTGACGTGCTGCGTCGCCTCGGCGTGTCGAACACCTACGAGGAGCACCCCGAGCGCTATCCCCGCCCGACCCTCAGCGAGCTACGCGAGCGGGAGCCCGACCTGGTGGTGCTGCCCGACGAGCCGTACCGGTTCACCGCCGACGACGGGCCCGAGGCGTTCCCCGGCGTACCGTGCGCTCTGCTCTCCGGGCGGCACCTCACCTGGTACGGCCCGTCCCTGGCCGAGGCGCCCGCGCTGCTCGCCGACCAGCTGTCCCGGCCGGTGCTGGCCGGCTGACCTCGGCCACCAACCGGGCGGTCGGGCACCGCGCCCGGCGGCTCAGCCAGCGGCCCGGCGGCTCAGCCAGCGGCCCGGCGGCTCAGGCGTCGGTTCGGCGGCGGGCGGCCAGGGTGCTGGCGCCGATGGAAACCGCCAGGGTCAGCAGCACCACGGCGAGGGTCAACCAGACCGGCAGCTTGCCCACCGGCGTCTCGGCGAGGATCAGCTTCAGCCCGGCGAAGGCCAGTAGCAGCGCCAACCCGTACCGCAGGTAGCCGAAGTGTCGCAGCAGGCCGGCGAGGCAGAAGTAGAGGCTGCGCAGCCCCAGTACGGCGAACGCGGTGGCCGTCCAGACCAGGAAGGTGTTCGTGGTGATGGCAAGGATCGCCGCCACCGAGTCGATGGCGAAGACCACGTCGGTGGCCTCGATGGCGACGAGCGCGACCAGCAGCAACGTCGCCACCCGTCGGCCGGCTACCCGGGCGGTGAACCGGTTGCCGTGGTAGCGGGCGTCGGTGGGCACCAGCCGCCGGAACAACCGGACCACGAGGTTGCGTTCCGGGTCGACGTCCGGCTTCCCGCGTACGGCCAGCCGCCAGCCGGTCCAGATCAGGAACGCGCCCAGCGCGAACCCGGCCCAGGTGAGCCGGTCCAGCAACTCGGCACCGGCGAAGATGAACAGCAGCCGGAAGACGAGCGCCCCCACGACACCCCAGAACAGCACCTTGTGCTGGTAGCCCGACGGCACCTGGAAGTAGCCGAAGAGCAGCGCGAAGACGAACACGTTGTCCACCGAGAGCGCCTTCTCCAGCAGGTAGCCGGAGAAGTACGCGATGGCCGGGTCGCCCCCGAGGCCCCACCAGACGACCAACCCGAACAGCAGACCCGCGCCGATCCAGACGGCGCTCCACAGCAACGCCTCGCGGAGCTCGATGACGTGGTTGTCCCGGTGCAGGAGCACATCCACGGCGAGCAGCGCCGCGATCACCGTGCCGACCGCCGCCCAGGCCCACAGCGGGACCGCGACCGTCGCCTCAGCCACCGACGCCCTCCGCACCGACCACCGCGCACCGCCCGTCAACCAGGCCGGCCGGCCCTTTTCGAGCCTAGGTGAACGCCCGACCCGGCATCGGACGGTCGAACGAAGTCGGGTCGGGCCCATACGACGCAGTGCGGGCGGCGGCTGAGGCTCCGGGCGGTCGGGGAGCCGCCCTCAGGCGACCGGCATCACCTGGCCGGGGTCGGTGACCGTGTCGTCGGCGTCGTAGGCGATCGCGTTTGTCACCCGCACCACGCCACTGACCTGCGCCGCGAGCCGACCGGCGAGGTCGACGGCGGAGCGGCGGTCCAGCCGACCGGCAAGCGTCACGTCACCGTGGCGGACCTCGACCGTGACCAGTCCGTCCCGCACGGCGAGCACCCGGCGAAGCACCTCCTGCACCACGTCCTCACGAATCTCGGCGTCCGACCGCAGGTGCACCCGCAGCAGGTCGGCACGACCGACGATGCCGATCAACCGGCCAAGGTCGTCCACCACGGGCAACCGCTTGACCTGCTCGCGGTCCATCACGCGGGCAGCGGCGGACAGCGGCGCCTCCGGATCGGTGGTGACCGCCGGCGCGGTCATCAGGTCGCCGGCCAGCAGGGCCGCACCCTTGCTCCGCGCGCCACGCCGACGGCGGCTCTCGAAGACCCGTCGCAGCGCCGGCTCACCGGCGCGTTCGATCCGGTGCAGCAGATCGGCCTCGGACACCACCCCCAGCACTCGGCGGAAATCGTCGATCACCGGCACCGCGCTGACCCCGCGGCGCAACAGCACATCGACGATCTCCCGGTACGGGGTCTCGGCCACCACGGTCTCGACCTCCCGGGTCATCACGTCACCCACCTGCCAGGTCCTCATCACGGCCTCCCTCTCGTGGTCCACCTCGGACGCTACGACCGAGAGTCGACTGTCGTCAGGGCCGCCGGACCGGACCCGGAGGGGTCGAACGTCCCGAGCGGTTGCGGTCTGTCGGCCCTGCCGCCGGGGACGCCGTGAGCGTCCACTGGAGATGCCACCGGGAAGCGCGGTGCGAAGCTGAGAAGGGACGTGGAGACCATGATCGCGACGACCGAGCGAGTCACCGCCGAGAACACCGCTGCGAAGACCGGTACCGCTCACGAGCGGGCCGTCCGGTACATCCTGGCCGGCACCCGGCTGGCACTGGGCTGGATCTTCCTCTGGGCCTTCATCGACAAGGTGTTCGGCCTCGGGATGGCCACCGAGTCGAAGAACGCCTGGATCAACGGGGGTAGCCCCACCAAGGGATTCCTGACCTTCGGCGTGACCGGCCCGTTCAAGGATCTCTACACCGGGATCGCCGGCGCCGCCTGGGCGGACTGGCTCTTCATGATCGGCCTGGCCGGGATCGGTGTCGCGCTGCTGCTCGGCATCGGCATGCGGGTCGCCGCCGCGGCCGGTGGGCTGCTGCTCGTCATGATGTGGACCGCCGTCCTGCCCCCGGAGAACAACCCCTTCATGGACGACCACCTGATCTACGCGGCGGTGCTGGCGGTCCTGGCGCTGGTCAACGCCGGCGACACCTGGGGCCTGGGCCGGGTGTGGGCGACCCTGCCGATCGTCCAGCGGACACCTTGGCTGCGATGAACTCCACACACCCCCTGGGCGGGCGTCACCAGCATCGGTGACGCCCGCCACGGCGTCGTTCCACCGGCCGGGCCCGCAGCGCCACCGGGACTCCGGTGCTCGACCGACGGACGGGGCTGCGGAGCAGGTTGCGGGTCCGCCGCACATCGGTGAGGGGTGATCCGGCAGGATCGACGGTGACCGGACACATCACCCAACACGGCAGGAGATCCCCGCATGACCCAGGCAGCAGGCGCCCAGTCGGGCAAGCCCGAGGTTGGTCCGATCGAGGGTGCACCGCCGGCCGACCTCGTGATCGAGGACATCACCGTTGGCGACGGCCCGCAGGCCGAGCCGGGCCAACTGGTCAGCGTGCACTACGTCGGCGTGTCGCACTCCACGGGCGGCGAGTTCGACTCGTCCTGGAACCGGGGCGAGGCGTTCGACTTTCCGCTCGGCGGCGGTCAGGTCATTGCCGGCTGGGACCAGGGCGTCGCCGGCATGCGCGTGGGCGGTCGCCGCCGCCTGACCATTCCGCCGCACCTGGGGTACGGCGACCGGGGTGCCGGCGGCGTCATCAAGCCGGGCGAGACGCTGGTCTTCGTCGTCGACCTGCTCGGCGTGAGCTGACCGATTGTCGGGGTCGCCGGCACGCGCCGGCGGCCCCCGGCCCGGCTGAGACGGTGACGGCCAACCTCGTCGATCGAGATCAGGCGGCCAGTTGCAGGTCCGTGGTGGCGATCACCGGGCGACGCGCGGCCTCGATCGGCGAGGTCAGCTCCAAAATCGGCATCACGCGGTGCAGCCCGCTGACGCGCAGCACCCGCGCCACCACCGGGCTCGGGTCGACCAGGACCAGCTCGCCACCGCAGGCCCGCACGCGCAGATGCGCCGCGAGCAGCGTGCGAACGCCGGTGGCGGAGAGCAGCCGCAGCCCGGACAGGTCCAGTTGAAGGACCGGGCGGGGCGGCGCGGACCACAGCGCGGACCGGAACGCGGCCACGGTGGCGATGTCGATCTCGCCGGCCACCCGCACGAGGACCATCTGGTCACCCACGCTGACCTGCACGTCCAGCCGGTCGCTGTGCTCTTCCATGCCCAGAAATCTAGCCCCCACCACCGACACTTTCGCCCCTCCACGGAGTGATTCCGGGTACGCCCAGGGGCATACCCCGAGGTACCCCACCTCCTCCTCGGGGTGGAGTCAGGGGCCTCTCGCGGCGCGCCGCGCGGGCTCGGAACCCGGGGGCCGGCCGGCATCCGGGTGGAGAATAGGTCGATGCTGATCCCCCGGCCCCGGCCGCCCCGGCTGATCCGCCCCGTCCGCGAGCCGGCGACCAGCCCTCCGGCGCTGGCCGGGGCATGGGCCCCCATCGACCGCCGGCTGGACGAGGCCGACTTGCTCCCCCTCCCCGCGGGCGCCGTCGGCCCCGAGGACGTGCTGGTCGACGGCGCCGGGCGGGTGATCAGTGGCGACGAGGACGGTCGGCTCTGGTGGTGGCCGGTCGACGCGCGGGCCGGCACCACACCCCACCTGCTGGCCGAGACCGGGGGCCGTCCGCTCGGCATCGAGCTGGACCCGTCCGGTGAGGCCCTGGTGGTCTGCGACGCGTACCGCGGGTTGCTGCGGGTCACCCCGGACGGCGGGGTACGCGAACTGACCGGAACGGCACCCTCGGTGCACCTGGCCAACAACGCGACGGTGGGCCGTGACGGCACCATCTACTTCACCGACAGCTCCGACCGGTTTCCGGTCTCGCACTGGAAGCGGGACCTGCTGGAGCACCGTCCCAACGGGCGGGTGCTGGCCCACCATCCGGGCAGCGGCCGGACCGAGGTGGTGACCGACGGGCTGTACTTTCCCAACGGGATCGCGCTGACCCCGGACGAGTCGGCGCTGATGCTGGTGGAGACCAGCACCCACCGCCTGCTGCGGGTCGAGCTCGGCGGCGGTGTGCGGGTCCTCGCCGACCTGCCCGCGTACCCGGACAATCTCGCCTCGGTGGGTGATGGGACGTACTGGATCGCACTGCCCAGCCCCCGGGTGCCGATCGCCGAACGGCTGCTGCCCCATCCGCGTCTGCGCCAGATCGCCGCCCTGCTGCCCGACGCGATGCAGCCGCAGCCACGCCGCTACGGGCTGGTCGCGCTGGTCGACGACGCGGGAACGGTCCGCCGGACGCTGCACGGTCCGAACGGGCACTACTCAATGATCACCGGGGTACGCCAGCACGGCGACCACCTCTGGCTGGGCAGCCTGACCGGTCCCGGAGTAGCCCGCGTACCCCTGACCTGACCCCTGACCCCTGACCCCCTGCCCCCCTGACCCACGCCCCCACGCCCCCACGCCCCCACGCCCCCCACGCACCACCGCGCCGATCTTGCGTTTCCTGTCGCCGGGATGCGTGAAATGTCCCACTGTGTCGGCGCAGTAAGTGCAAGATCGGCGCGGTGGGTGTCCCGTCGCCCGGCTTACGGGCGACGGGACACCCGCCGTCGTGCGGGCCGGCCCCGTTCTTCCGCTCAGCGGCCGCTGACGGAGGGCGCCGGTGCGGGCGATCCGCCGGCCACCGCGCCCGGATGATGACCGTAGAGCAGTTCGCCACCCGTCACATCGGTCCCGGCCCCGACGATGAGCGTCGGATGCTGGAGGTCGTCGGGCACGACTCGATCGAC
>NZ_JBEYSL010000402.1:0-6286 GCF_040642735.1 Micromonospora sp. NPDC047753
ACGGTTACTGGATCACCGACTTCACCCAGGTGGACCCGCACTTCGGCACGATGGAAGAGATGAAGCGGCTGGTCAAGCTCGCCCACCAGCGTGGCCTCAAGATCTACCTTGACGTGATCGTCAACCACACCGCCGACGTGATCAAGTACGCCGAGGACAGGTACGCGTACGTGGACAAGGCGACCTCGCCGTACACCGACGCGCAGGGCCGGGCGTTCGAGGACCGCAACTACGTCGACGGCTCCCGGGCGTTCCCGCCGGTCGACAAGGAGTCCTTCCCGTACACGCCGACGTTCGCCGACTCGAAGGACGCGAGCGTCAAGGTCCCGGCCTGGCTGAACGACGCGACCATGTACCACAACCGGGGTGACTCCACCTTCGCGGGCGAGAACAGCGAGTACGGCGACTTCTTCGGCCTCGACGACCTGTGGACCGAGCGTCCCGAGGTGGTGCGGGGTTTGACCAAGGCGTACGGGGACTGGATCGGCGCGACCGGCGTCGACGGCTTCCGGTTGGACACCGTGAAGCACGTCAACATGGACTTCTGGCCGCAGTTCAGCCAGGGCATCGAGCGGGCCGCGGAGAAGGCCGGCAAGAAGGACTTCTTCATGTTCGGCGAGGTGTACAGCGCCGACCCGGAGATCAGCTCCAGCTACGTCCGCCAGGGTGGTCTGCCGGCCACCCTCGACTTCGCCTTTCAGGAGGCCGCGCGGGGCTTCACCGCCGGTGCCGGCTCCGCGAAGGCGCTCGCCGACGTGTACGCCCGCGACGACCTCTACGCGGCCCGGGACACCGACGCGGGTCGGTTGACCACCTTCCTCGGCAACCACGACATGGGCCGGATCGGATCGTTCATCGCCGGTGGTGGCAGCGACCCGGCCAGCCACCTGCGTCGTGACCAGCTCGCGCACCAGTTGATGTTCCTGACCCGGGGCCAGCCGGTGGTCTACTCCGGCGACGAACAGGGCTTCACCGGCCCCGGCGGGGACAAGGACGCCCGGCAGGACATGTTCGCGTCGAAGGTTGCCGACTACCTCGACGACGACCTGCTCGGCACCGACCGTACGCACGCCAGCGACCAGTTCGACCCGACCCACCCGCTGTACCGGACCATCGCCGACCTGGGCCGGCTGCGCCAGGCCCACCCGGCGTTGCGCGACGGCGTGCAGGTCACCCGGTACGCGGCTGACGGGCCGGGCGTCTTCGCCGCCTCCCGGATCGCCCCGTCCGACCGCACCGAGTACGTGGTGGCCGTGAACAACGCCGACACCGCGCAGACTGTCACGGTGGACACCTGGTCGGCCGGCGCCACCTTCACCGGCATCTACGGCGGCACCGACCGCGCCACCGCTGGCGGGGACGGCGAACTGACCCTCACCGTGCCGCCGTTGTCAGCGGCGGTGTACCGGGCCGACAAACCCGTCGCACCGGCGGCCGACAAGCCGACCGTCACCATCACCAGCCCGGTTCCGGACGCGGCGGTCGCCACCAGGGCAGCGGTCACCGCCCGGGTGACCGGCGACCCGCTGGCCACCGTCACCGTCGCGGCGCGGGTGGCCGGCGGCCGGTGGACACTGCTGGGCAGCGCCGACCACGCCCCGTACACGGTGCAGCACGACCTGACCGGACTGGCCGGCGGCACCCGGGTCGAGTACAAGGCGGTGGTCCGCGACGGCCGGGGCCGTACCGCCACCGCCCGGTCCACCGCCGTCGTGGGAACCCCGCCGCAGGGCAGCTCCCGGGAATGGGCGGTGGTGCACTACCAGCGCCCGGCCGGAGGGTACGACGACTGGGGGCTGTACGCCTGGGGGGACATCGACCCGGCGTACGTCACCGAGTGGCCGAAGGGGCAGCCGTTCGCCGGGGAGGACTCCTACGGCCGGTTCGCCTGGGTGAAACTCAAGCCGGGCGCGACGTCGGTGAACTTCCTGGTTGTCGACAAGGCTGGTACGAAGGACGTCGCCCAGGACCGCAGCATCGACGTCACCCAGACCGGCGAGATCTGGCTCAAGCAGGGCGACCCGGCGATCTACCCGAGCAGGCAGGCGGCCGCCGGAGAACCGGAGCCGCCGGTCGAGGAGGGCACCGCCGTGCTCCACTATCGGCGGGCCGACGGCAACTACGACGGCTGGGGCCTGCACCTGTGGGACGGCGCGGCCAACCCGACCGAGTGGTCCGCCCCGCTGCGGCCGAGCACCGTCGACGCGTTCGGGGCGGTGTTCCGGGTGCCGCTGGCGACCGGTGCCACCGGCCTGAACTACATCATCCACAACGGCGACACCAAGGACCTGCCCGACGACCAGCGGCTCGACTTCGCCAGCGCCGGCCGGGAGGTGTGGCTGCTCGCCGCCACGCCCGGGCGTCTGCTGCCGTCGACGGCCACCACCGCCAGCGGAGACACCGACATCGGCAAGCAGGAGGCGCACTGGATCGACAGGTCCACTGTGGCGTGGCGGACACCGCCGACCGACGGCAGGACGTACGCGTTGGTCACCGCGCCCACCGGCGGGGTCAGCGTGGTCGACGGCGAGCTGACCGGCACGTACACCGCGATGCCGCTGCGGGCGCAGCGCAACGGGCTCACCGAGGCCCAACGCGACAGGTTCCCGCACCTGTGGTCGTACCGTAGCTTCGCCCTGGACCGGGCGGACCTGGCCAAGGTCCCGGCGGCGCTGCGGGGGCAACTGCTGGTCACCGAGCGCGACGCCGAGGGCGCGCTGCTCGCCGCGACCGGCGTGCAGATCCCCGGCGTGCTCGACGACGTGTACTCCCGCGCGACCGACGCCACGCTCGGGCCCACCTTCGCGGGGCGGACGCCGAGCCTCGCGCTCTGGGCACCGACCGCCCACAGCGTGCGCCTGCACCTGTTCGACTCGCCCACCGCCGCACCGAAGACGGTGCCGATGCGCCGCGACGACCGTACCGGCGTCTGGTCGGTGCGCGGCGACCACACCTGGACCGGCAAGTTCTACCGGTACGAGGTGCGGGCGTGGCAGCCGGCGGCGCAGCGGACGGTCACCGCGTCGGTGACCGACCCGTACTCGGTGGCCCTCGCCGCCGACTCCACACACAGCCAGCTCGTCGACCTGAACGACCCGGCGCTGGCACCTCCCGGGTGGCGCACGCTGCGCAAACCGGCACCGGTGCCGGCCGCGAAGGCGCAGATCACCGAGTTGTCAGTGCGGGACTTCTCCATCGCCGACGACACCGTGCCGGCCGGGCGGCGGGGGACCTTCCTCGCGTTCACCGACCCGGGAACCGCCGGCATGACCCACCTGCGGGCGCTCGGCGACGCCGGGGTCAACTACCTGCACCTGCTGCCGGCGTTCGACTTCGCGACGATCCCCGAGAAGCGGGCCGACCAGCGGCAGCCGGCCTGCGACCTGGCGGCGCTGCCACCGGACTCGCCCGAGCAGCAGAAGTGCGTGGCGGCGGTCGCCGAGACCGACGGTTACAACTGGGGGTACGACCCGCTGCACTACACAGTGCCCGAGGGCGGCTACGCCGTCGACCCGGTCGGCGCGGCGCGGACCACCGAGTTCCGGCGGATGGTCGCCGGGGTGAACGACGCCGGGCTGCGGGTGGTCATGGACGTGGTCTACAACCACACGTCGGCGGCCGGCACGGACGCGAAGTCGGTGCTCGACCAGATCGTGCCCGGCTACTACCACCGGCTGCTGGAGGACGGCGCGGTGGCCAACTCCACCTGCTGCGCCAACACCGCTCCCGAGCACGCCATGATGGGCAAGCTGGTGGTCGACTCGCTGGTCACCTGGGCACGGCAGTACAAGGTGGACGGCTTCCGCTTCGACCTGATGGGCCACCACCCGAAGGCGAACATCCTGGCCGTCCGGGCGGCCCTGGACCGGTTGACCGTCGCCCGCGACGGCGTGGACGGCAAGGCGATCATGCTCTACGGCGAGGGCTGGAACTTCGGCGAGGTCGCCAACGACGCCCGTTTCGTCCAGGCCACCCAGGCCAACATGGCCGGCACCGGCATCGGCACCTTCAACGACCGGCTGCGCGACGCGGTGCGCGGCGGCGGACCATTCGACGAGAACCCGAGGGTGCAGGGTTTCGCCTCCGGGCTCTACACCGACCCGAACGGCGACCCGGTCAACGGGTCACCGGCCGAGCAGAAGGCCCGGCTGCTGCGTGCCCATGACCTGATCAAGGTGGGGCTCACCGGCAACCTGCGCGACTACCGGTTCACCGACAGCGCCGGGCACGAGGTCACCGGGGCGCAGGTCGACTACAACGGCTCCCCGGCCGGCTACACCGCAGCGCCCGGGGAGGCCGTCACCTACGCCGACGCGCACGACAACGAGATCCTGTACGACGCGTTGGCGTACAAACTGCCGCAGGCCACCTCGGCGACCGACCGTTCCCGGATGCAGGTGCTGGCGTTGGGCACTGTGGTGCTGGGACAGGGCACCGGGTTCGTCACCGCCGGCACCGAACGGTTGCGGTCGAAGTCGCTGGACCGCAACTCGTACAACTCCGGTGACTGGTTCAACCGGATCCGCTGGGGTTGTGAACGGGGCAACGGGTTCGGCGCCGGTCTGCCGCCCGCGCCCGACAACGAGGACAAGTGGCCGTACGCGAAGCCGCTGCTGGCCGACCCGGCGCTGGTGCCGGACTGCGCGGCGATCAACACCACCGACGCCCGCTACGCCGAGTTGCTGCGCGTCCGGGCGTCGTCGCCGGTGTTCGGGCTGGCCACCGCCGAGCAGGTACAGCGACGGGTGGCGTTCCCACTGTCCGGCGCGCCGGAGACGCCGGGTGTGCTGACCATGACCCTGGACGCCAGTGGGCTGGGCGGGCCGTGGAAGTCGCTGACCGTCGTCTTCAACAGCACCCCGTCGGCGGTCGACCAGACGGTGACCGGACTGCGCGGAGCGGACGTGGCACTGCACCCGGTGCTTGTCGACTCGGCCGACCCGGTGCTGCGTACCGCCTCGTTCGACCGGGCGGCCGGCACCTTCACCGTACCGGCACGCAGCGTGGCGGTCTTCGTTCAGAAGTGACGTGAACCGGCCCCCTTCCGCGTCTCGCGGAAGGGGGCCGGCCCGTTGTGCTGGCGCTACGCCGTGCTCACAGTGAGGTGATCAGGCGAAGCAGTTCTCGATGGTGCCGCCCGGAATGGCCAGGCAGTTGGTCGGACGGTTCGCGGTGATGGCGGACTTGTCGTCCACGTTCACGTCTCCGAAGAAGCTGAAGACACCGCCCGGCTCGAAGGTGGAGAAGTTGTGGGCGACCTTCGTCTTCGACAGGTTGACCTCGCCGAAGATGTTGAAGATTCCGCCGCCGACCCCGATCGGGCCGATGGCCCGGTTACCGGCAACCTCGCTGTCGCGCAGCGTCGTGACGCTGAAGGCGTTGAAGAGCCCGCCGCCGAAGAAGCCGGCGGTGTTGTCCTTGATGCTGCTCTTCTCGAACGTGACAGCGCTGTCGAACGCGATGGCCACACCGCCACCGACACCGGCGGTGCTGTTCCGCTCCACCGAGACCTCGTGCAGGTTGAGCTGGCTGTCCGCCGCGGCCAGGCCGCCGCCGGCGAGGACCGCGGTGTTCGAGACGAACTTGGTCCCGTACGCCGTGGTGTTGCCCTCGATGTCGAGGTAGCCACCGCCGAAGCCCAGCGTCTCGTTGTCGTTGATCTCGGCCTTCTTGAGCTCGACCGTTCCGCCGTCGACGTCGTCGGCGAAGATCCGAGCGGCGCCGTTGGAGATACCGCCACCACCGATGATGGCCGTGTTGTCGGTGATCTTCGACTCCTCGACCTTGAGCAGGCCGGCGTTGAAGACACCGCCACCGAAGAAGAAGGCGGTGTTACGGGTCACGGTGCTGTGCCAGATCTTCGTGGTGCCGAAGTTGGCCACACCACCACCGTTGCCGCCCGACTGGTTCAGGACGACCTCGGACTCCAGGATCTCGGCGGTGCCGCCCGGCTGGACCAGGATGCCGGCGCCGTCGGTGTCCTCCGGGTACTCCACGAGCGGCGTGACGACACCCGCCTTGGCAGCCGGCGCGGCCTTGGCCGTGACCTTCGGAGCGGCCGTCAGGCCCGCCTTCGGGTTGGCCTGCCGGGCGGTGAGCGCCTGGTTCAGCGGAACGCCCGCCTTCACCTGAGCCGCGATCGCCTCGGAGTCCGAGTACGACGCCCAGACGGCCGCCGGCTCGACGCTGTTGTAGCGTTCGAGGGTCTGTCCACCCTTGATGGTCAGGCCCTTGATGGTGAGGTGACCGCCCGCGCCGACGTTGAGGATGCGGAAGTAGTCCGCGG
>NZ_JBEYSL010000403.1:0-6278 GCF_040642735.1 Micromonospora sp. NPDC047753
CCGCGGTGCCGACGGGGTGCTCTTCTTCCAGTGGCGCGCCTCCCGCGCCGGGGCGGAGAAGTTCCACTCCGCGCTGGTCCCGCACGCCGGGCCGGCCACTACATCCAGGATCGAGCGCGATCTTGGGGTGTGGTGGTGTGCGGGCGCGGGACGTGCGGGTGCGGTGGGTGTTGGGGCAGGGGCAGGGCGGGGCGTGGGGCGGGCGGGGTTACGGGGCCCAGCGGCGTAGTTCGCGCTTGGCCAGGGAGTTGCGGTGCACCTCGTCGGGCCCGTCGGCCAGGCGCAGGGTGCGGGTCTGCGCCCAGAGGGCGGCCAGTGGCGTGTCCTGGCTGACACCGGCGCCGCCGTACCCCTGGATAGCCTTGTCGATCACCCACTCCGCCATCGCCGGCGTGCCGATCTTGATGGCCTGGATCTCGGTGTGCGCGCCCTTGTTGCCGACGGTGTCCATCAGCCAGGCCGTCTTGAGCACCAGCAGCCGGGCCTGCTCGATGCGGACCCGGGACTCGGCGATCCACTCCCGGACCACGCCCTGCTCGGCCAGCGGTCGGCCGAAGGCGATCCGTTCGTTGGCGCGGCGGCAGAGCAACTCCAATGCCCGCTCCGCCATTCCGATCAATCGCATGCAGTGGTGGATCCGGCCCGGCCCGAGCCGGGCCTGGGCGATGGCGAAGCCGGTGCCCTCGGCGCCGATCAGGTTCCCCGCTGGCACCCGGACGTCGGTGAAGTCGATCTCGGCGTGCCCGCCGTGCGAACCGTCGGTGTAGCCGAAGACGGTCATCCCCCGGCGCACTGCGACCCCGGGGGTGTCGCGGGGGACCAGCACCATGCTCTGCTGGCGGTGCCGGTCAGCGGTGGGGTCGGTCTTGCCCATCACGATGAAGATCTCGCAGCGCGGGTCCATGGCCCCGGACGACCACCACTTTCGTCCGTTGATCACGTACTCGTCGCCGTCGCGGGTGATCCGGGTGGCGATGTTGGTGGCGTCGGAGGAGGCGACATCCGGCTCGGTCATGCAGAAGGCCGAGCGGATCTCGCCCTCCAGCAGCGGCATCAGCCAGCGCTGTTGCTGCGCCTCCGAACCGAACTCGGCCAGCAACTCCATGTTGCCGGTGTCCGGTGCCGCGCAGTTGACCGCCTCCGGCGCGAGGTGCGGGCTGCGCCCGGTCAGCTCGGCCAGGGGGGCGTACTGGAGGTTGGTCAGGCCGGCGCCGTAACGCGGGTCGGGCAGGAAGAGGTTCCACAGGCCGCGCTTGCGGGCCTCCGTCTTCAGTTCGGCCAACACCGGGGTACGCGACCACGGGTCCCCGGCGGCCACCTGTTCGGCGTGCACGCCCTCGGCCGGGTAGACGTGCTCGGTCAGGAACCGGGTCAGCTCGGCGCGCAGCTCTTCGGTCCGGCTGTCGTATGAGAAGTCCATCACCGCTCCCTGGCGGCGGTAAGCCCGTGCGCGACCAGCGGTGCCACCATTTCGCCGATCCGGTCGAAGCCCTCGCCGAGCGTCTGCCCGAGCGTGTGGCGGTAGTGGATGCCCTCGCAGATGACCGCGAGCTTGAAACAGCCCAGCGCCACGTGCCAGTGCAGCGGCCCGACGTCGACATCGCTGCGGCCGGCGTACCTGTCGATCAGTTCGCTGCCGGTGGGGAAGCCGGCGCGCGGGCCGAGCCCGTCGGCGACGGGGTTGCTCGCGGCGGTGTCGCTGCCACCGAGCACGTCCCAGTAGGTCAGCAGCAGCCCCAGGTCGGCGAGGGGGTCGCCGAGGGTGGCCATCTCCCAGTCGAGCACCGCGTGCACGGCCACCGGGTCGGCTGAGGCGAGGAGGTTGTCCAGCCGGTAGTCGCCGTGCACGATCCGGCCGGCGTTCGCGCCCTCCGGTGCGGTCGCCGCGAGCAGGTCACGCAGCTCGTCGATGCCGGGCAGCGGCCGGCTTCGGGAGCGGTCGAGCTGCCCGGACCAGCGGCGGACCTGCCGGGCGAGGTAGCCCTCGGGGCGGCCGAAGTCAGCCAACCCGACGCTCGACGGGTCGACGCTGTGGAGCGCGGCCAGCGTGTCCATCATCGCCATGGCCAGTGCGCGGCGGCGCTCGTCGCCCAGCGGGTCGGTCTGCGCGCGGGTGCGGAACACCTCGCCGGGCATCCGCTCCATCAGGTAGAACGGCGCGCCGATCACCTCGGGGTCGGTGCAGAGCAGCAGCGCGCCCGGGACCGGGACCTCGGTCGGCGCCAGCGCCGAGATGACCCGGAACTCGCGCGCCATGTCGTGCGCGGTCGCCAGGACGTGGCCCAACGGGGGGCGGCGCAGCACCACCTCGCGGTCGCCGAGGCGCAGCAGGTAGGTGAGGTTGGACTTGCCGCCCGCGATCAGCTGGGCCCGCAGCGGCCCGACGGCCAGCTCGGGTCGGTGCTGTGCCAGATGGTCGGCGAGACGGTCAAGGGCCAGCCCCGCTGGGGAGACGGCCGGGGCCTCCGGCCGTGACTCGTCGACGGCCGGATCGCTCATCGGACTAGTTGATTGCAGCCCGCTCACGTTGTCAAGGTCAGAATTTCCGCTCGGGACATGCCCCTGCAACAGGGACGAAATGGTCAACTACCAGGCTGTGGTCAGCCTGCCGGTCGCTTCTCTGCCGGCCCGCCGAGCGGAGGGACAGACATGTTGCTGCGAGTTCGGGTCACCCTGCCGGACCGTCCGGGCACCCTCGGTCAGGTCGCCCGCACCTTGGGCGTCTCCGGGGCGGACATCGTCCAGGTGGTGGTCCTCGAACGGCTCGGCGGGCGCGCGGTGGACGACTTCACTGTCGTCTGGCCGGGTGCGGCGCGGGTGGAGCGGCTGCTGGCTGGCCTCGCGGCGATACCGGGGGTGCGGGTGGACGGTGTGTGGCGGGCGATCGGCGCGCCCACCACCACCGGTCAGGACGCGGAGCTGTTGGCCCAGGTCGCGGCCAACCCGGCCGACGGGTTGGCCACCCTGGTCGACGCGGTGCCGGGGCTGCTGGCCGCCGACTGGGCAGTGGCCGCCGTGGTGCCGGTCGACTGGGCCTCGCGCAGCGGGGGCGGCGGGGCGACCGTGGGGTACGCGAGCTGGCGGGTTCCCGTACCCGCGCGGTTGCCGGAGGTGACCCCGCTGCGCGGTCGGTCGATGACCACGCCCGACGGGACCCACCACGCGATCACGCCGTTCGGCCGGGCGGGCCTGGTGCTGGTGGTGGCCCGTGAGCGCAACGAGACCCTCTCCGCCGCGGCGTTCCACAGCACCGAGGTGGATCGGCTCACCCAGCTCGTCCGCGCCTGCGCGGTGATCCTCGGTGACCGACTCGATCTCGTCGGTTCGCCGCCGGTGGTCGCCGGCCCCTGAGCGGCCGAGGAGTTCCCGGGCCGACACCGCCGGGCAACCGGGCGGCAACAGGCGGGGGTGAGGCTCTTACCGGGGAAGGGAGCCAACCATGACGTTGTGGCGGATCCGAGCGACGGTGGACGACCGACCGGGTTACCTGTCGGTGCTCACGGCGAGCCTCGCGCTGCGTGGGGTCAACATCCTCACCGTGCAGGTGCAGCCCACCGAGCAGGGCGCGGTGGACGATTTCCTGGTCGACGCGCCGGACGCGCTCGACGAGGCTGGGCTGATCGCCGCCGTCGAGCGGGGTCGGGGCCGGGACTGCTGGGTGGCGCGCAGCGAGGCGCGTGGTCTGGCCGACCAGCCCACCCGGGTGCTCGGGCTGGCCAACCGGTTGGTGCGTGACCCGGACGCGACGGGCGAGGCGTTGCGGACGCTGCTCGCCGCCGACGTCGTCAGCTGGCGACCAGCGTCGGTCGGCGGCGAACGGGGGATCACCGGGGCGAGCATGCTGTTGGCGGACCCGGCGGGCGGTTCGTTCGCGCTGCGCCGGGCCGCGCCCGACTTCACCCCGGCGGAGTACGCACGGGCGCAGGCCCTCGTCGAGCTGGCCGCCACTGTGGCGCGCCGGGCCGTCGAACAGGTGACAGTGGTGCTGCCCGACGGCGCGGAGGTGGCCGTCCGTCCGGCGAGCGCCCACGATCTGCCCGGCGTGGTGGAGCTGCACGAGGCGTGCTCGCCGCGTAGCCGTCAGCGGCGTTACCTGGGCGGGGCGGCGCTGCCGCAGCCGGCCCGCCTGCGTCGACTGCTGGAGCCGAGCCGAGGGCTGACGCTGATCGCCAGCAGCACCGGCTCCGACGGCGCGGCCGAGTCGGTGGTCGCCATGGTGAACCTGCTCGGCGAGGGCGACGAGGCGGAGGTGGCGCTGCTGGTGCGCGACGACTGGCAGCGGCGTGGGCTCGGCTCGGCGTTGCTGCGCCGGGTGGTTCAGCACGCCGACCGGTCCGGGTACGCGGCGCTGGTGCTGCACGTACAGGCCACGAACGACCCGATGCTGCGGACGCTGCACCGGCTGGGCCGGCGCACCGTTGTGGAACGCGACGGCGGGCTGCTCACCCTCACCGTGCCGCTCGCTGTCCCCGCCGGGGCGGACCGGACGGGCGCGTTCGCCTAGGGCCCTGCTCAGGGCCTGGGCGGCTCGCGGCGGCCCGAGACGCAGAACCGGTTGCCCTCCGGGTCGGCGAGCACCACGTACGGCGGCTCGGTCGGGTGTGGGTCGGTGGGGTAGTGCCGCCAGTCGACGATCCGCGCGCCGAGGGCGAGCAGCCGGTCAAGTTCCTCGTCGAGGGGTCGGTCGCCGGCGTCCAGATCCAGGTGGAGCCGGGGAAACTCCCGCACGGGGCTCTCGCTGAGGTCCATCGCGAGGCCTGCGCCCGGCACCCCGGGCGGCGGCTCCAGCACGATCCACTCGTCGCCGGTGAATCGGGGCTCGCGGCGACGGTAGCCGAGGGCCGCGGCCCAGAACGTTCCGGCCCGTTCGGCGTCGGCCACGCCCAGGGAGAGCTGTGCGATCAGTGCCATCTCCCGACGGTACGTGGCGACGAGAGCCCCTTGTGCGCGGCGAGCCTCCACAAGGGGCCCGGTCGTCAGGTGCTGGGGTAGCTGCTGTAGTCGGGGAAGTTGCCGTAGAGCCGGCTGTCTCCGCCGACGGTGACGGCCTGCACCAGCAGGTCGCCGCCGACGAACGCGCCCTTCCAGGAGGCGCCCCGCCCGCCGAACGGTTCGTCCCGGTCGCCGCGTGAGCGTGGCTTGTTGATGCCCACCTTGAACGCCTGAAGGTCCACGGCGAGCTTGCCGGCCTCGTCGGTGTCGTCGCAGGCGAGTGAGGCGACCAGCGCGCCGTTGGAGGCGTTCATCGCGGCCAGCAGCTCGTCGGTGGTGTCCACCACGACGATCGTGTCGACCGGACCGAACGGCTCGGCGTGCATCAGTCGGGACCGTCCGGGCGGGGCGAGCAGCACCGACGGCGCCACGTACGCCGAGTTGTCCTGCCCGGGCAGGAACGGCGCGCCGGCGAGTTTGCCCCGGTGCAGGGGGATCGCGCCGCCACGGACCGCCTCGTCGACGGTGCGGCGGAGCTCGTCGGCCTTGGTGGCGCTGATCAGCGGACCGAAGTCCAGCTCGGGCAGCGGGTCACCGGCGGCCCAGTCGTCACCGACGGCGAGCGGGTGACCGAAGCGGACCGAGCGGACGACCGGCAGGTACATGTCGAGGAACTCGTCGACGAGGTCGCGCTGCACCACGAACCGGGGGTACGCGGTGCAGCGCTGCTTGCCGTACTCGAAGCCCTTCCTGAGGTGCGCGGCGAGCAGGTCCCACTGGGAGAAGTTCCAGATGCCCCAGGCGTTGAGGCCCTCCTGCTCGATGAAGTGCCGCTTGTCGCTGTCGAGCAGAGCGGCGGCCACCTTGCCGCCGTTGGAACGGCCGCCGACGAACGCCACAGCGCCGATCTCGGGTGCCCGGACCAGCACCTCGGACAGTTCCGCGCCGCTGCCGGAGACGAGCGTGGCGGGCAGTCCGGCCCGGCGCATCAGCGCGTGCGCGACGGTCAGGCACACCGCGCCGCCCTGGGACGGGGTCTTGGCGATGACCGCGTTGCCGGCCAGGAGCTGCACCAGTTCGGCGTGCACCAGCACGCTCATCGGGTAGTTCCACGACGCGATGTTGCTGACCGGGCCGGGCAGCGGCTCGCGGCCGTCGGCGAGCATCCGGTCGATCTCGCCCGCGTACCAGCGGACGCCGTCGAGCGCCCGGTCCACGTCGGCGCAGGCCAGCCGCCACGGCTTGCCGATCTCCCACACCAGCAGCAGGGCGAGCAGGTCGCGGTGGGCGGTGAGCGAGTCCAGGGCCTCGGCGACCCGGGCCCTGCGGTCGGCCAGCGGGGTCCG
>NZ_JBEYSL010000404.1:0-6268 GCF_040642735.1 Micromonospora sp. NPDC047753
CAGACCCTGCTCGCCGCCGCCGGAACGGGCGCCAAGGTGGTCGCCGCAGGCTGCATGGCCGAGCGGTACGGCCGTGAGTTGGCCGACAGCCTGCCCGAGGCCCAGGCGGTGCTGAGCTTCGACGACTACCCCGACATCGCCGCCCGGCTGAACGCCGTCGTCGCCGGCGAGCAGATCAGCGCGCACACCCCACGGGACCGGCGCGAGCTGCTGCCGCTGACCCCGGTGCAGCGCCGCGACAGCGGGGTGTCGCTTCCCGGCCACGGCACGGTGACCCGCACCGTCGTCGACACCGACGAGCACACCCCGGCACACCTGCGTCAGGTGCTGCGTCGACGGCTCGACACCGGTCCGGTGGCCTCGCTGAAGCTGGCCAGCGGCTGCGACCGCCGCTGCGCGTTCTGTGCCATCCCGGCCTTCCGAGGGGCCTTCGTCTCGCGTACGCCCGACGAGCTGCTCGCCGAGGCGGAGTGGCTGGCCAAGACCGGCGTACGGGAGCTGGTGCTGGTCAGCGAGAACTCCACCTCGTACGGCAAGGACCTGGGTGACCCGCGCGCCCTGGAGAAGCTGCTGCCCCAGCTCGCCGCGGTGACCGGCATCGTCCGGGTGCGGGCCAGCTACCTTCAGCCGGCCGAGACCCGGCCCGGGCTGGTCGAGGCGATCGCCACCACCCCGGGCGTGGCACCGTACTTCGACCTGTCGTTCCAGCACTCCAGCGAGCCGGTGCTGCGCCGGATGCGGCGTTTCGGCTCCACCGACCGGTTCCTGGAGCTGCTGGCGAGTGCCCGCGCCCTGGCTCCGGACGCTGGCGCCCGGAGCAACTTCATCGTCGGTTTCCCCGGCGAGACCCGCGGCGACGTCGACGAGCTGGTCCGGTTCCTGACCGAGGCCCGGCTCGACGCGATCGGCATGTTCGACTACAGCGACGAGGACGGCACCGAGGCGGCTGGCCTGCCCGGCAAGGTCTCCGCCGCGACGATCAAGCGGCGCTACGACCGGCTCAGCGCCCTCGCCGACGAGCTCTGCTCGCAGCGGGCCGAGGACCGGCTCGGCTCGACCGTCGAGGTGCTTGTCGACTCGATCGAGGACGGCGTGGTGGAGGGCCGGGCGGCCCACCAGGCGCCGGAGGTGGACGGTTCCACCACCCTCGTCGCCCCGGTCGAGGGCGGGGTCGACCTGGCCGCGCTGCGCCCGGGCGATCTGGTACGCGCAACGGTGACCGGCACCGAAGGGGTGGACCTGCTCGCTGTGCCGGATGAGATGATCTCGGCGGCGCCCGGCGCGGCACGGTGACGGCGGGCCCGAGCGGAGCGGGGGACCCAGGTGGTGCGGTGCCGGGAACGCCACGGCGGCCCGAGCGGAGTGCGGCGGTGACCGGGGCGACGGAGTCGACGCCGGGCCGGGTGGTGGCCGTGGTGCCCGTCGTCAACGCGGCGAACGCGTTGACCGCCCTGCGGCTGCTGCTGGTGCCGGTCTTCGCCGCCTCGGTGATCGTGTCCGGGATGACCCACGCCGGTTGGCGGATGGCGGCCTGCCTGATCTTCGCGGTGGCCTCGGCGACCGACCTGGTGGACGGCTGGATCGCCCGCCGCTTCGGGCTGGTCACCTCGGTGGGCAAGGTGGCCGACCCGATCGCCGACAAGGCGCTGACCGGCGCGGCGCTGGTGCTGCTCTCCTGGTACGACCAACTGCCCTGGTGGGTGACGGCGCTGATTCTCGTTCGCGAGCTCGGCATCACCGGCCTGCGGTTCTGGGTGATCCGGCACGGCGTCATCGCCGCCAGCCGAGGTGGCAAGGTCAAGACCGCGCTCCAGATCCTCGCCATCGCCTGGTACCTCTGGCCGATGCCGGCCGCGCTCGCCGCCGTCGGCCCCTGGATCATGGCCGCCGCCGTCCTGGTCACGGTCGCCACCGGCTTCGACTACGTAGCGCAGGCCCTCCGCCTCCGCCGCCCCCGCTGACAGCCCCGGCCGGGCTCTCCCGCCGTTGATCATGAAGTTGTTGTCAGTCGGCACGGCGTGTCGTGACGCTAACTTCATGATCAACGCGAAGTGGGGGCGATGGTTGGGGGCCTGTGGGTGGGGAAGGGCTGGTTTTCTGCGACCGGGGCGGGGGTTTGAGTGTCGGAGGACAGCGCTGGGGCGGGTGGTTCCGGGGTGACTGGTGCTGACGTGACCGGTGCTGAGGTGGGTTCGGCTGAGGTGGGCAGTGCGGCGGCGGGGGTCGTGCACCGGCTGGCCGAGCGGCACGAAACCCTGGCCACCGTCGAATCGCTCACCGGTGGGTCGCTCGCCGCTTCGATCGTGAACATCGCCGGGGTCAGCGGGGTCTACCGGGGCGGTCTCGTGGTCTACGCCACCGAGTTGAAGGCGACGCTGGCTGGCGTACCGGCTGATCTGTTGTCCGACCGGGGGCCGGTGGACCCGGACGTGGCGGTCGCGCTCGCCGAGGGCGGCCGGCAGCGGTGCGGCGCGGACTGGGGGCTGGCCACGACCGGGGTCGCCGGCCCGGAGCCGCAGGACGGGAAACCCGTGGGCCTGGTCTACGTCGCGGTCGCCGGACCGGACGGCAGCCAGGTCCGCCAGCTCGACCTGGGCGGCGGGCGGGACCACGTCCGAGCGGAGGCGGTGGTCGAGGCGCTGCGGTTGCTCTCCGAGCGGCTGGCCGCCGCAACCTCGTGACCGCCAGGGCCGAAACGGTCAGAGCCACCCGAGCCGACGCCACACGGGCGGCGGCGGGCCCGTCCCGACGAACCGACGGGCGGGGCGGGATGTCGCCCGGGCCCGCAACGGGTACGGTTGCGGGAAGGCTCCGACGTTCGGGGTCGGCGCGGTCCGCCGCAGCCGGCCGCCCAGCGGCGGGCGCGAGGTATCCCTCAGGGGGAGGTGCGATGATCCTGCTACGCCGGGTGATCGGTGACGCACTGCGAGCGCGCCGGCAGGGCCAGCAGCGCACGCTGCGTGAGGTCTCCACCGCCGCCAACGTCAGCCTCGGCTACCTCTCCGAGATCGAGCGCGGGCACAAGGAGCCGTCGAGCGAGCTGCTCGCCGCGATCTGCGACGCCCTCGGTGCCCGCCTCTCCGAGCTGCTGCGTGAGGTGAGCGACACCGTGGCGCTCGCCGAGCAGATGCCCGGGGTGCTCGTCTCGATGCCGGACGAGCCGGCCGAAGCCGCGGCCAAGAGCACCAGTCGGGGTGTCCGTCAGGTCACCTCCGACGGCAAGGTCGCCGTCTCGGTCCGCCAGGACTCGCCGCTCAAGGCCACCCTGCGCAGCACCCGGGTCCGCCCGACCGAGCGCGACCGGGACGTGGTCTGCGCGGCCTGAGCCGCGAATTTGTTGACCATGGGCGGGCTGGCCCCGGCCGCGTAGGGTTGCTCGCAGGAGCCGCCGGTGCTGTCGACCGCCCGGTACGGATGCCTCATTGGCGTTCGGCTGGGACGATGGAGACCGGCCGGTAACGGTCGGTCGGTTCAGCCGGCCGGCCGTGGTGGAGCGACGCTACTGAGGGGATACCGCGGAGATGGCGAACCCGTTCGTCAAGGGTTGGAACTACCTGATGGCGCTCTTCGGTGCGAAGATCGACGAGCACGCCGATCCCAAGGTGCAGATCCAGCAGGCCATCGAGGATGCCCAGCGGCAGCACCAGGCGCTGGTTCAGCAGGCTGCAGCGGTGATCGGTAACCAGCGTCAGCTGGAGATGAAGCTGTCTCGGCAGATGACCGAGGTCGAGCGGTTGCAGGGCAACGCCCGCCAGGCCCTGGTGCTCTCCGACCAGGCCCGGGCCAAGGGCGACGAGGCCGAGGCGGCGCGGTTCGAGCAGTCCGCGCAGACGCTGGCCAGCCAGCTCGTCTCCGCCGAGCAGGCCACCGAGGACCTGAAGACGCTGCACGACCAGGCGCTGGGCGCCGCCGCCCAGGCCCGCCGAGCGGTCGAGAACAACTCGATGATCCTCCAGCAGAAGCTCGCCGAGCGCACCAAGCTGCTCAGCCAGCTGGAGCAGGCCAAGATGCAGGAGACGGTGGCCCGCTCGCTGGAGTCGATGTCGTCGCTGACCGCGCCGGGCACCACCCCGTCGCTGGACGAGGTGCGCGACCGCATCGAGCGGCGGTACGCCAACGCGATGGGTCGCGCCGAACTGGCCGGCAACTCCGTCGAGGGCCGTATGTTGGAAATTCAGAAGGCCACGATCGACTCGGCCGGCTCCGCCCGGCTGGAGCAGATCCGGTCCAGCATGGCGGGGGAGCAGCTCGGCGGCACGGCCCAGCGACCGGCCGTCCCGCAGGCCGAGAAGACCGGCCCGGCCAACGACCCGACGGCCGCCGCCCGGCTCGACGAGCTGCGCGCCAGCATGGCTCGCGAGCGGGGCACCGGCGACCCGACCGCCGCCGGCTGAACGACCGGATCGAGGGGGCACTGTGGCAGACGAGCGGACCCGGTACTTCCGGAGGCTGGGTCGGCTTCGCCGGTCGGCCCGACGGTGGAGCGTGCTGGCCGGTGGGCTCGGCGGCGCGGCGGTGGTGCTGACTCCGTACGCCGGCCTTGGTCTGCCCGACGCGGCCTGGGCCGGCGCCGCGGGCAGCGCTGTGGCGCTCGCCGCCTGGCGCTGGATCGACGTGCGCGCCCTGGCCGCCCAGCCGGCGCCCCCAGCGCTCGACCCGGCCGAGGCGGCGGCACGGTCGCGGGCCCGACTGATCGCCGCCGTCGAGCGGCTGCCGGTCGGCCCGGGCGTACTGGCCGAGGTGCGCCGGGTCCGCTCCCGGATCGCGCTGCGCGGCACCAGCGCCGGAGAGCAGTGGGCCCGACTGGACCGGGCGGCGCTCACCCTGGCCGGAATGGCCCCCCGACTCACCGGGCTGGCCGAGCCGGCGGTGCTGGAGGCTGCCACCGCCGACCGCTCGCTGCGCGACCTGGCCGCTCGGGTGGCCAGCGTCGAACGCGCGCTACGGCTGGCCCCGGCCGACGCCCGACCACCGCTGGCCGAGGCGCACGCCGCGCTGACCGCTCAACTGGAGGGTGGGGTGGCGGCGTACGAACGGCTGGTGGTCGCCGCCGCCGGCTACCTGGCCGAGGACTCCCGACCGGAGACCGCCCATCCGGCCGCCGACCGGCTCACCGAGGCGACCGACCTGCTGCACGGGGTCGCCGGGGCGCTCGCCGAGCTGCGGGCCGTCGGCACCCCGCTGCGCGCGCCGACGCGCTGACGGCGCACGCGCTCCGCGAGGCAGCGCGCTGACGGCGCACGCGCTCCGCGAGGCAGCGCGCTGACGGCGCACGCCCGAGACGGCGGGCGGACCCCGGGCCGGTCACTGTGGTGTCGTCACCAGGACCGGTCCGGTGTACGGCGAGGTGCCAACGACGTTGAACGACCGGATCCGGTAGTGGTACGCGACGCCCCGGGCCAACCCCGTGTTGGTGAAACCGCGGCCGGTCACCGTGAAGGTGGCCGTCTCCTGCTCGAAGGCCGGGTCGAGTGCCCGCTGCACGATGAACCCGGACCCGGGGCCGCCGGGTGTGCTCGCCTCCCAGGCCAGGATCACCGTCGCGGTGTCCGGCCCCGGTGCGCTGGCGGTGGCGCTCACCCCGGTGGGGGTTCCCGGCGCGGGCGGCGAGGTCACCGTGGCGACCGTCGACCACGCGGAAGCGGAGCCCAGGTAGGTGGTGCGCACCCGGTAGTAGTACGTGGTGTCCGGTGCCACTGTCGCGTCCAGGTGGTTGTCGCCGACCCCGATCGCCGTGGTGCCCGGGCCGCTGGTGAACGTCGGGTTGGTGGCCCGCTGCACGTCGATGCCGGTGGCGAACGAGCGGTTCGTCCAGCGCAGCGCCACCCGCAGCGGGGCGGCCGGCGGGAGCGCCGCGGCCAGACCGCTCGGCGCGGCCAGGTGCACCGAGGCGGGTACCCCGTTCGACCAGGACGAGTAGCTGACCGCGTTCTCCGCCCGGATCCGGTAGTGGTAGGTCACCCCGGGGGTGACTGTCGCGTCCGTGTAGCGGGTGGCGGCGGCCGCGACGGTGATCGTGGTGACCTCGCCGCCGAAGGTCGCGTCGGTGGCCCGTTGCAGCAGGTGGCTGGTGGCGGGCGGACGCCCGCCGTTGCTGGTCCAGGCCAGCGCGATCGCGGGTAGCGCGGTGGCCGAGCCGGACACCGGTGTGGCGGTCAGCCCGGTCGGCGCCTTCGGCCCCCGGGTCGACGGCGATCTCGGTGGGTTCCGCGCCGATCCACAACTCACCGTTGGCCGACGGGTCGTCCACGATGATCATCATGTCGAC
>NZ_JBEYSL010000405.1:0-6218 GCF_040642735.1 Micromonospora sp. NPDC047753
GTCGCGGCGACCCGGTTGGCGGTGGCGGCCCCGGGTAGCGGTCGCCCAACTGGTCGGCCGGGTGGGCGGCCAGAAGTTCGCGGAACGCGGGCGAGGCGTAGTACTCGCCGGGGCCCGGGGTGCTCGGGATACCGACCGGGGTGGGCGCTGTCGAGCCGGTCGCGGCGACGTCGATCCGAATGATCTGCTCACCGTGGAAGTAGTCCTGCCGGTTCGACCACCACAGCGGGTCGGCGTCGCCGGCCGAGGCGCTGGGATACATCGACGCGTACCGGGTGAGCTGGGAGTTGACCGCGTTGACCCCGGCGAGGGTGGTCAGCAGCAGCCCGCTGCCGACCGCGACGGCGGCGGCGATGACGGCCAGGCGGGTGAGCGCCTCACGGCCGCCGGCCACGGCGAGGCGGAGCCCGAAGCGGATCACGAGGCGATCCGGTCCGGCGCGTTCACGCGCCCGTCGCGGACCATGACCTCGCGGTCGGCGTACGCCGCGATCCTCGGCTCGTGGGTGACCAGGATGACAGTGGTGCCCTGCTCACGAGCGGCACCGACCAGCAGGTCCATCACCTGCTCGCCGGTGAGCGAGTCGAGCGCGCCGGTCGGCTCGTCGGCGAAGAGCACCTGCGGCTCGGCGACCAGGCCGCGAGCCAGGGCGACCCGTTGTGCCTGCCCGCCGGAGAGCTCACCCGAGCGCCGCTGCTCCAGGCCGCCCAGCCCGAGGCGCGCGAACCAGGCTTCCGCCCTGGGTAGCGCCTGCTTGCGGTGTACGCCGCTGAGCAGCAGCGGCAGCGCGACGTTCTCCACAGCTGTCAGCTCGGGGACGAGTTGACCGAACTGGAACACGAAACCGAACCGGTCCCGGCGCAGGCTGCTGCGTTCGGTCTCGGCCATGGCGTGCACCCGGGCCCCGTCGAAGAGGATCTCGCCGGAGCCGGGCACCAGGATGCCGGCCAGGCAGTGCAACAGGGTGGACTTGCCCGAGCCGCTGGGGCCCATGACGGCGAGGATCTCGCCCGCCTCCACGGCGACGCTGGCGCCACGCAGGGCCGGCGTCTGACCGAAGGAGAACTCGACGTCGCGCGCTTCGATCACGACGCTCACGGCCGCACCTCTTTCCGTAGGGCGTCCAGGCGGGCGCCGGTCATCTCGATCCATCGGAGGTCCGCCTCCAGGTGGTAGAGGCCGTGGTCGGCGAGCAGCGCGTCGACCAGGCTGCCGGCGCGCTTGATCTCGGTCAGCTCACGCATCCGGTGCAGGTGCGCGCTGCGCTGGGTGTCGAGGTACTCGGCGGCCGGCCGGTCGAGCATCAGCGCGAGCACGACCTTGGCGAAGAGCACCGTCTGCAGGTGCGGTTCCGGGTCGACCGGTTGGGTCAGCCACTGCTCGACCTCGGTCGCGCCGACGTCGGTGATGATGTAGCGCTTGCGGTCGGGGCCGGAGCCCGGGGCGACGTCGCTGATCACCACCTTGCCGTCGCGGGCCAGTCGGCTGAGGGTGGAGTAGACCTGGCCGAACGGCAGTGGCTTGCCCCGGCCGAAGAAGGCGTCGTAGTCGCGCTTCAGGTCGTAACCGTGGCTGGGCTCGCGTTCGAGGAGGCCGAGAAGGGTCAGTGGCACGCTCATGCCAGCAGACTACACCGAGGGTATACCTCGCGTATATACCCTCGGTGTGTTGTGGAGCGCCCCTGGTCCAGGCGTTGGTGGAGATCGAATCGGGCGCGGCGCGGCCGGTGCGCGGTCAGCCGGTCAGGGTGCGGGCCAGGGCGTAGCCGGTGGTGGCCGCGGCGAGCCCGGCGGCCACGCTGCCAAGCACGTTGGCCAGCGCGAGGAGCCGGTGACCATCAGTGGTCAGCCGCAGCGTCTCGTAGCTGAAGGTGGAGTAGGTGGTCAGCGCGCCGCAGAACCCGGTGCCGAGCAACGCGCTCACCGCCGGGCCGACCGGCCATCCGACCAGGACGCCCAGTAGCAGCGACCCGGCCACGTTGACGAGCAGCGTTCCCCAGGGGAACGCCGAGCCGTGCCGGGACTGCACGGCCCGGTCGGTGAGGTAACGCAGCGGCGCGCCGACCGCCGCGCCCAGTGCGATGAGCAGGACGGTCATCGGGTCACCCGACGCAGCAGCCCGGCGGTGACGGCGTCGCCCAGGGCGACCGCCACGAGCGCACCGAGCACCGTCGCGGCGAGGTACGTCAGCGCCGTGCCCGGTGCGCCCACGACGATCGCCTGCTGCACGTCGACCGCGTAGGTGGAGAAGGTGGTGAACCCGCCGAGCACCCCGACTCCGAGGAACGGGCGAGCCAGCGGGGGTCCACCGTCGAGGTGCCCGAGCACCGCCATCAGGACGCCGATCAGCAGACACCCGGCCGTGTTGACGGTGAACGTGGCCCACGGGAAGCCGGTAGGTGGGTGCGGAACGGCGTGTTGCAGGCCGGCCCGGGCCAGCGCGCCGAGCGCCCCGCCGACCGCGATGGCGGCGAGAATCGTCGCGGGGTGCGCGGTCAACTCGCGGCGGTCGCCGGGGACGCGCAGGTCGACGTCGGGGTCGGTACGCGGCTCGAACGGCTCTGGCACGGCTCCTGAGCGTAGTGCCGGCGACGGCGGCGTCCGCGCACCGCCGCGACAGGGCGTCAGCGCACCGCCCGGCGACAGCGCGTCAGCGCACGGCCGGCGACGGCCGGGTCAGCGCACCGCCGCGACGGCGGCGTCCGAGCCGCCTCGCCAGACCGTGCCCACCTCGCTGAATCCGGCCGCGGTGAGCGCGGCCAGGTGCCACGAGACCGGTGGATTCCATTCTGGGCTGTGCCCGGTCGGGTAGATGGCGTGTCGCTGGGCGACCAGCGGGGCGAGCGCCGGGTCTGCGCCGGCCCGCTGCCACCAGTCCGACCAGGACAGCACCGAGCCGGCGGCGTACCGGGCGTTGCGCCGGTCCCGGGCCCGGTCCATCAGCCGCTTGGTCAGCTCCGGCACTGAGTCGTCGGGCATGTGATCGGCGTTGACGAAGACGCCGCCCGGCCGCAGCACGTCGCGCAGCTCGGCGTAGAGCTGCCCGAGCCGGTCGGCCGGCAGCCAGTGCAGGGCGGTGGCGGTGAGCACGGCGTCGTACTCCTGGTGCGGCAGCGTGGAGCGCCACTCGGGGGAGCCGAGGTCGGCCGTGACGATGGTGGCCCGGTCGGCCAGCGAGGCGTCGGCGATGGCGAGCAGCGCCGGGTCGAGGTCGACCAGTGTGGTCTCGGCGGCGGGGAAGCGAGCGAGGGTCCGCAGCGAGATGGTGCCGGTGCCGCCGGCCAGGTCGAGCACGCGCGGCGGTCGGTCGTCGAGGACCGCGTCGACGGTGTCGAGCATGGCGGTGAACCGGTGCTCACGGTCCGGCATGAACGCTTCCTGCTGGCGGTCCCAGCTTTCCTGCCAGGCCCAGGGATCCGCAATGTAAGGACTCATAGCGATCAGGCTAGTTACGCCAGCGACGCGTTGTCCAGACCTTGTTGCACATCTTTTGCAATTGCGAGAAGATGGCAGGGCGATGATCGAAGCGACGCCGGGCCGGGCGGATGCCCGGCCCGGCGTCGTCATCGAGGAGGGTCAGACGGCGGTCCCCGCCAGCTCCGCCTCGGCTCCCGCCGGCTCGTCGCGGCGGGCCAGCCGCAGCGCGCCGAGGAGTACGCCCAGACCGATGAGGGTGAGTGCGGCGCCGGCCCAGATCGGCGAGGTGTAGCCGAGTCCGGCGGCGATGGTCACCCCGCCGATCCACGCGCCCAACGCGTTGCCGAGGTTGAACGCGGCGATGTTCGCCCCGGACGCCAGGGTCGGCGCCTGGTGGGCGTACCGCATGATCCGCATTTGCAGCGGCGGCACCGTGGCGAAGCCGAACCCGCCCATCAGCACCAGCGCGACGATGGTCAGCACCGGATTCGTGGCGGTCAGCGCGAAGCCGACGAGCACCACGGTGAGCACCGCCAGGACGGTGACCAGCGTGCGCGACAGGGACCTGTCCGCCGCCCGGCCGCCGAGCAGGTTGCCCGCGAAGAGCCCCACGCCGAAGAGGACGAGCAGCCACGGCACGGTGCTGGAGGCGAAGCCGCTGACCTCGGTCAGCGTGTAGGCGATGTAGGTGAACGCGCCGAACATCCCACCGAAGCCCAGGACGGTGGTCACCAGGGAGAGCCAGACCTGCGGGTGGGTGAAGGCGCGCAACTCGCCGCGCAGCCCACCGGCCGGGCGGTCGGCGTTGGTGGTGTCGCCCACCGGGATCAGCAGGGCCAGCCCGATCAGTGCGACCACCCCGATGGCGGTGATCGCCCAGAACGTCGACCGCCAGCCGAAGTGCTGCCCGAGGAAGGTGCCGAACGGCACGCCGAGCACGTTGGCGATGGTCAGGCCGGCGAACATCATGGCGATGGCGCCCGCCCGTCGGGCCGGTGCGACCAGACCGGCGGCGACCACGGCGCCGATGCCGAAGAACGCGCCGTGGCAGAGCGCGGCGACGATCCGGCCGGCCATCATCACGGCGTAGTCGCCGGCGACGGCGGACAGCAGGTTGCCGATGATGAAGAGCACCATCAGGCCGAGCAGCACGGGTTTGCGCGGCAGGCGGGTGACCGCCGCGGTGAGGGCGACGCCGCCGACGGCCACGCTGAGCGCGTAGCCGGAGATCAACCAGCCGGCCACCGGCTCGGTGACCGCGAAGTCGGCGGCCACCTCGGGCAACAGCCCCATGATCACGAACTCGGTGAGACCGATGCCGAAGGCACCGATGGCCAGCGCGATCAGGCCGGGCGGCAGGGACTTCTGGGGTACGGACATGGTCTTCCCATCGAGTGGAGGCAGATAGGCGGCGCGTGCAACTACACGCGCCAACAACGAAATACTTGCACGCGCTTTATATCGGCGCAAGCGTGCTAGTCTGGGGTTCGTTCAGATCACAGCGAGGAGGCCGGTATGGGCATCGCCGACGACGCGGTCGAGATCCGCGCCCAGGGCTGGCGCACCCTCGCCGCCCTGCACGGGCTGATCGAGACATCCCTGGAGCGGGCGCTGCAAGCCGACCACGAACTCTCCGTCGTCGAATACACGGTGCTCGACGCGCTCTCCCGCCAGGACGGCTGGCACATGCGGATGAGCCAGCTCGCCCGTGCCGCCGCGCTGTCCGGCAGCGCCACCACCCGGCTGGTCACCCGCCTCGAACAACGAGGGCTGCTCACCCGCATCCTCTGCGCCGACGACCGGCGCGGCATCTACACCGAGCTGACCCCGGCCGGCTCCGAGCTGCTCGCCCAGACGCGACCCACCCACGACCGGGTGCTCACCGACGCGCTCGCCCAGGCGGAGGCCACCCCCGAGTTGGCGCCGCTCGTCGACGCCCTGCACCGGCTGCCAGCCACCCGCTGACCACCCGCAGGCCCGCGCGGCAGCGGGCGTACGGTACCCGCAGCCCCACCGGGACCGCCGCGCCAAGGAGGCAGCCGATGCAGGACCGCACCCCTCGTCCGGAGGAGCTGGAGCCGATCGAGCGCGCCGGCATCGACGAGCTGCGCGCCCTGCAACGCGACCGACTGCGCTGGTCGTTGCGGTACGCGTACGACAACGTGCCGCACTACCGGCGGGCGTTCGACGCGGTCGGGGTGCACCCCGACGACTGCCGGGATCTCGACGACCTGGCGCGCTTCCCGTTCACGGGCAAGGCGGAGCTGCGGGAGAACTACCCGTTCGGCATGTTCGCCGTACCCCGGGAGCGGGTGGCCCGCCTGCACGCCTCCTCCGGCACCACCGGCCGGCCGACAGTCGTCGGCTACACCCGCGACGACCTGCGCACCTGGGCGCGGCTGATGGCCCGCTCGATCCGCGCCTCCGGCGGCCGCCCCGGCGACCGGGTGCACGTCGCGTACGGCTACGGGCTCTTCACCGGCGGTCTGGGCGCGCACTACGGGGCCGAGGAACTGGGCTGCACAGTCATCCCGGTCTCCGGGGGCATGACCGAGCGTCAGGTCATGCTGATCCGCGACTTCGAGCCCGAGGTCATCATGGTCACGCCCAGCTACCTGCTGGCCATCGTCGACGAGATGCGCCGCCAGGGCATCGACCCGCGGGCCACCTCACTGCGGGTGGGCATCTTCGGCGCCGAGCCGTGGCCACGCCGGCACCAACCAGCTCGACGTCTTCCAGGCCACCCGGGCCAGCAGGCGGCCCTCGGCGTCCAGCGCCAGCAGCGCGCCGCCCAGCACCTCG
>NZ_JBEYSL010000406.1:0-6193 GCF_040642735.1 Micromonospora sp. NPDC047753
GCCCTCGATCAGCTGCTGGTCGACCAGCTGATCGCCATCGGCCCGGACGGGCGTACCCACAGCAAGCAGGATGACCTGGCCGCTCACCGGGACCGCCGCTCGGTCGTCGAGGAGTTGGTGGAGGAGGAGCTGGACCTGCTCGTGGTCGGAGCGACGGGGGTGACGTTCTTCCTGGGCCGCGTGTCCGGCGTCCTCGAGGGAACGCCGTTCGCCGCGCGGCTGCGCTACACCCGGACGTGGGTCCACGACGACCCGCACGGCTGGCGGGTCCTGGCCGCACACATCAGCCCGGTCTGACTCAGGCTGGCGTCCTCAGTTCACTGTGGCGTCGATCGCGCCGAGGCGCAGGGTGCCGTCATTGAGGGGCGTGCAGCGGATGCCGCCGGTGGTGCGCAGCGCTTTCCACGCCCCCGGTCCGACCGTGACGTCCATCCAGGCACACGGTCGGGCCGCCCGGTTGACCCGCAGGCTGACCGGGCCGTCGCCGGAGTCCAGCACCAGCACTCTGCCGATCAGCTCGTCCACGGCGATCCCTGTGGTGAGGATGTTTCGCCGCACCTCGGCCAGGCCGATGCCGACCGGCAGCGACTCCCGGGCGATGACAGTGACGCTGGCGTCGCGGTGTGCCTGCTGACCGAAGTACCTGTCGCCGACGATGCCGAGGCCGGCCCGGATCCGGACGGCGTCGACCAGCTCGCCGGGTGGGGCCGGGGCCGGGCCGTCGGCGGGCCGGCCCAGGAAGCGGTGCACGGGCGAGGCCAGCAACTCGACGATCTCCGGCATGGCAGGAATTCTACGAACCGGACAGGGCCGCCGGGGCAGGTCGACGGATGCGGGGTACTCCACGCCGTTGATCTCGCACGGTCGCGACGGTTGCCCGGTGGGGACGGCGGCGTGAGTCGTCACCGTCCCCACCGTGACCCGGTTCAGGCCGGCGCGCCGCTGACGGTCAGGTTGCGCAGTCGGCCCACGTTGTCGAACGAGCCGAAGCCGACCCGCCCCGAGCCGAACGTGGTGTCCTTCGCGGTCAGCAGCGGGTCCCGGTGCCCGTCGACGTAGACGGCGATCTCGCCGGTGGCCGGCAGGTGCACCACCCGCACGCGGTGCCACCTGGCGTCGGTGATCGCCGGGTTGGCGCCCCGCGAGCGGCCGTTCCACTGGTGGTCGATGCGCTCCCGGTCGGCGTTGTCCACCTTGAAGATGCCGTTGTGCGGATAGATCGTGTTGTCGGTGGAGAGGTGGGCGTAGTAGAACTCGGTGTCCGAGCGCCAGCCGAAGACGATGATCACGTCCCGGTTGGTGACCTCCACCGGGGTGTCGAGTCGTACCTGGGCGTCGACCCGCACCGACGACCACGCCGGTCCGTTGGTCAGCACGGCGTACTCGAAGGGCCGGCGCGGGCCCGGCCGGCTCTCCCCGGCCTCGGCCAGGATGACCTGGTCGCCTGTGAACTGCCACTTTGACGGCGTCACCGGTGCCCAGTTGGTGGCTCCGGTGGTACGGCGGAGGGTGACGTCCCCGACGTCACCGCTGGCGAACTCCCGGGTGCCGGTCACCTTCCAGACCTTTCCGTTGGCCTTCGCGACGACGTAGAGCTCACCGGCGGCGTCGGTGCCGAAGCGCAGGTCCACCCGGTTGGGATCACCGGGCGCGCCCGGTGCGGACAGGTCGCGCATCCGGACCGGGGTGCCCGCCTGGTCGAAGAGCGCGAGCTGGTGGATGGTGGCCAGCTCCCGGCCCCGGCGCATCTCGTTGGCCTCGGTGTAGAGCACCCGACCGTCGACCAGGTCGCCGAAGACGTACTTGCCGCGCAGCGCGGGCAGCGCCCGCCCCCGGTAGACGAAGCCGCCGGCCACCGCGACACCGACGTCGTCGGTGCAGTTCCAACCGGCGGCGGGGTCGTGGTCGTACGCGGCGACCGGGTAGGTGTAGCCGTAGCTGTCGTCGTCGGCGGGCAGCGGAAGCAGCCGGTCGCAGGGGTTCGTGGCCGCCTTGTCGAACACGAAGGAGCCTTCGCGCTCGCTCCAGCCGAAGTTGTCCCCGGCACGGACTTCGTAGATCGCCTCGACTGCGTGTTCGCCGATGTGCCCTAGGTACATCCGGCCGGTCGCCCGGTCCCAGCTGAACCGGTGCGGGTCCCGGAAACCCACCGCGTAGAGCTCGCCGAGCGCGCCGGCCCGGCCGACGAACGGGTTCCCGGCCGGTATGCCGTAGCGCCCGTTCGCGGAGTTGGTGCCCCGGGGGTCGATCCGGAGCAGCTTGCCGTGCGGCAGGGCCAGGTTCTGCGGATCGGTGTTGCGAGCACCCTGGCCACCGTCGCCGACGGCCAGGTACAGCAGCCCGTAGTCGCGGTCGTGGCGCTTGGCCGTGGGGTTGAAGTTGATCTCCTGGATGCCGTGCACCTGGCCGCCGAAGCCGATGCGCAGCACTTCCCGGTGCGTACCGGCGAAGGTGGCGGCGGCGGGATCCGTCGCCGTCCACTCGGTGATGACGCCGTGGAAGAGCGTGTTGGGCTGGGCGTAGTCCGCTGTGGCGGTCGTCGTCGACGCCAACTCCGTGTGGATGGTGTAGAACCGGCCGTTCACCCCGAACTCCGGGTGGAACGCGACGTACCCGAAGCCCTGGCCGAGCCCACGACCGGAGAAGAACCGCGGCGCGAACGTCGCGGCCACGTCCAGGTAGACGTGCGGCACGCCGCCCTCGACCAGATAGAGGCTGCCGTTGAGGTCGGGCACCGCCCGCCGGCCGGAGCCGTCGGGCACCTCCATGATGGTGTTGATCCGCGCGGTACGCATGAGCCGCGCGTCGGTCGGCGCCGGTGTCGGGTACGACTGCGGGAAGCTGGCGTACTCGCTGAGGACCAGCCCGATTCGGGACTGGACCGGCATGTCGGGGATCGGGTCGTCGACCGCGTCGGCGGCTCGCGCGGGTGTGGCGACCAGTGTGGACAGGATCAGCACGAGGGCGGTGAGGCCGGCCCTCACTGTGGGCCGGCGGACGGCGCCGGCGCGGCGGTGCAGGGTGCGCACGCGTGTCTCCTTCTCGGTGGGACGGTGCCGAGGGTGGTCAGCGGGCAAGGTGGCGGTACTGCCTCCGCACGTCGGTCGCGGAGACCACACTGTCGAGGAACATCAGGCCGTCCATCCGGCAGTCGCACGGGTTGCGCTCGAGGGTGTCCTGGGGAAAGCTGCCGCCGATCTTGATGCCCCGGGGGTCGGACGCGGTGGTCAGGTGCGGGCCGGGGCCGGACAGCAGCCACGGGTCGTCGGCGCGGGTGTAGAACCCGTCCACCGGTTCACCGTTGCGGTAGAGGGCGAGCGCGCCGGTGGCGAAGTCGAAGGTGGCGGCCAGGTGCACCCACTCCCCCACGGGCAGCAGCTCACGCCAGTCCCGGGTGGCGGCGAACGTCTGTGAGTTGCCGCCGTCGAGCCGCCGGCCGAGCGCGACGAGACGCAACTCCCCGTCGACGTCGATCAGCTCCAGCAGAGCGCGGACGCCGTGGCCGTCGGAGTCGCCGGTCAGCACCCCGGCCAGCCCGATCGCGTTGTATCTGTCGTCCGGGTCGGCGGTGGTGGAGTTGGGCGACGGGCTGTCCATGTTCAGCTTGAACCAGCCCATGACCGTGGTGCCGGCGGTGGCGCTGAAGGCACGTAGTGTCCGCACCCCGCTGGCCGACCAGGTGCCGGCCTTCCAGTCGTCGTTGCCGGCGACGGCGGGGTCGACCTGCCGGGTCTGCACCGCGTTGCGGCTGCCCCGGTAGGCGCCCTCCGGCACCCGCATGGCGGCACCGCCGTTGATCAGCTCGATCTCGGTGCCGGAACGCCCCTGGTCGCGTTCCAGTGCGGGGTCGCCGGGCACCGGGTGGTCGAAGTCGTACGCGGCGACCAGGTGCGCGCGCAGCGCCGGGTGGACGGCGGACGGGATGCTGCGATCCGCCTGCGCCGGTGGCGCGCTGGCGCCGGTCAGTGCGCCGATCGCCAGGAGGGAGACGGCCGCTCGTCGGGCCCTGGACATGGCTGTCACCTCGTTTCGCGGCATGACGGATGCCGGTCACGTAAGCGCTTACGAAAGCGCTTACGTACCCTAGGCTTCGATCGGTGCCGATCGCAACAGATCGGGTGACATGGATGTCTTTGGAGGGTTGCCGATGCCCAGGGCCAGCCAACGGCCGCGCCTCGTGGACGTCGCCGAACACGCTGCCGTCTCGCTGGCGACGGCCTCCCGGGCGCTCGCCGGCCGCGAGGGGGTCAGCGCCGAGGTCGCCGACCGGATCCGGCAGATCGCCGGTGAGCTGGGCTATGTCGCCAACCCGTACGCCCGGACCCTGGCCAGCGGGGCCACCTCCACGGTTGGGTTGATCGTCCATCAGATCGACGACCCGTACTTCTCCGAGATCGCCGCCGGGGTCATCCAACTCGCCGCCGAGCAGGGGCTGCTGGTGCAGATCTGCCAGTCCGGCCGCGACCCCGGCTACGAGCTGCAACAGCTGCGCCACCTGATCGCCCAGCGGGTCGGCATCGTCCTGATCAGTGGTTCCGGCTACGACGACCCCCGGATGGAGAGCGCGGCCCGCGCCGAGTTGGCCGCGTTCCAGGACCACGGCGGACGGGCCGCTGCCATCGGACGGCACACGCTCGGCGTCGACGCCGTCCTACCGGACAACGAGGCCGGCGGTCACGCCCTCGCCCAGCACCTGATGGACCTCGGTCACCGGCGGATCGCTGTCGCCGCGGGCAGCGCCGGCCTCACCACGGTCGCCGACCGGCTGGCCGGTGTGTCGTCGGCCCTGCGGCAGCGCGGACGCTCCCCCGCCGACCTCGCCGTCGTGCACAGCGACTTCACCCGCGGCGGGGGGCGCGCCGCCGCCGAGCAGATCCTCAACGAGCATCCCGAAACGACGGCGATCGTCGCGCTCAACGACGCGATGGCAATGGGTGTGCTGTCGACGCTGCGGTCCCGCCGCGTACCGGTGCCCGCGCGGATGTCCGTGGTCGGCTTCGACGACGTCTCCGTGGCGGCCGACCTGGCACCCAGCCTGACCACCATCCGCCTGCCGATGACCGAGATGGGTCGCACGGCACTCACCCTCGCGCTCAAGCCGCGCACGACACGCCCGCGCCGCCGCCCCACCGGGCACCTGCTGGTCGTCCGCGACTCGACCGGGCCCGCGCCGGGAACCTGACCGACGCCACCCCGATCAGACGGCCAGCGCCGCCCGGACGTCCCGCTCGGCCGTGACACCCCCGTCGCCCGACGAGGTGACCCGACCGGACTCCAGCACGTGGTAGCGGTCCGCCACCCGCAGGGCGAAACCCAGGTGCTGCTCGACGAGGAGCACACTGAACCCGGACTGCCGGGTCAACTCGACGATCCGCTCCTGGATCTCCGCGACCACCGACGGCTGGATGCCCTCGGTCGGCTCGTCGAGCATCAGCAGCCGCGGCCGGGTGATCAGGGCGCGGGCGATGGCCAACTGCTGGCGCTGACCGCCGGAGAGCAGCCCGGCCCGCCGCCGCAGCAGCGGGCGCAACGCCGGAAACAGATCCAGCACCTCCGCCGTCGCCACCGCGCCGTCGCGCCGGCCGTCGGCGACCAGCCGCAGGTTCTCCGCCGCGGTCAGGTGCGGAAAGCACTGCTGACCCTGCGGGACGTACGCCATCCCCCGCGCCACCCGCTCGTGCGGCCCGGCGCGGGTGACGTCCTCGCCGTCCAACTCCACGGTGCCGGCACTCGGGCGCAGCAGCCCCGCCGCGACCCGCAGCAGGGTGCTCTTGCCGGCACCGTTGTGTCCGAGCACGGAGGCGACCCCGTCGGGCGGGACCGCCAGGTCGACCCCGTGCAGCACCCGGGAACGCCCGTACCCGGCGTGCACCCCACGCAGCGTCAGCATCATGCCTCCCGGCCGGTGCGGGCCGACCCGGCGTCGACCGGGTGGCCAAGGTAGACCTCCTGCACGCGCGGGTCCGCCTGGACCTGCGCGACCGTACCCTCGCTGAGCACCCGGCCGGCGTGCAGCACTGTGACGCTGCGCGCGAACCGACGCAGGAAGTCCATGTCGTGCTCGATCACGACGACAGTGCGATCCCGGCTCACCCTCTCCAACAGGACGCCGGTGGCGTCGCGTTCCTCATGGCTCATCCCGGCGACCGGCTCGTCCAGCAGCAGCAGTCGCGCGTCCTGCACCAGCAGCATG